>NZ_JBFRST010000004.1:220153-224285 GCF_041473705.1 Vibrio sp. 10N.222.55.B11 | reverse complement strand
GAGATACGAGATACGAGATAAATGGGGAGTTTAAAAAGGTTGTTGGGATAAAACAAAGGGAAGAAAAAAAATATCGTGGCATAGCCGGGGGGACTATACCACGGGTGCCAACGACACCTTCGCTTGCTGCCGGAGTGATATGGCAAGCCACATCACCTCTGGAATTAAATTAAAGAGAAGGAGTTTCTCTTCGATGGAGTAACTATACGATTAGTGACTTATTTTACTTATAAAATTAACGACAGAAGGCTATGAGAAAAGCGACATTTTTGTAAGTTGTTGATATTTAATGATTAATTGCGTTTTTGATTGTGGTGTACTAGTGAGGTAGTTCTCATTAGTTGTTGAAAGTAACGGTTTTGACGTAAACGTTTTTAACGAAACTTACGAGTATGTATTTTCGAAAACATTGATTTCACACAATAGAATGGTGGGCATGTATGTGTATCATGGCGTTAATAACAATCTTTCTCATTATCAGTCACGAATTGGGTACTTATGAAACTCTCACAATTAGAGCAAGGAAAGGCGGCTTCTATTGTTGCACTAACAGGTTTAACACCAGACGTAAGGAAGAAACTTATGGTCATGGGTATGTTGCCAAAAACCGAGGTGACGCTTATCCGCCGTGCACCTATGGGTGATCCGCTTCAAGTTGAAGTGAGAGGTGTTTCTATCGCCATTCGTGAAAGCATTGCAGAACAAATCGAGGTTATCTAAATGGATTATCAAGTTCTTACCGTTGGTAACCCGAATAGTGGTAAAACAACACTGTTCAACGCACTGACTGGTGCTAAGCAGCACGTTGGTAACTGGGTTGGTGTCACTGTTGAAAAGAAGACGGGTTTATACTCGCACGCTGGTGATCAGTTTCAACTAACGGATTTACCGGGTATCTACGCACTAGACAGTGGTAATGATGCGAACAGCATCGATGAGTCTATCGCGTCTCGCGCTGTTTTAACTCACCCAGCAGATGTGATCATCAATGTTGTCGACGCTAGCTGTCTAGAACGAAGCTTATATATGACATTACAGCTGCGTGAGTTGGGTCGCCCAATGATCGTTGTGTTGAACAAAATGGATGTATTAAAGCGCGAACGTCAGGTGATTAACCTTAAAGCACTAGAGAAAGAGCTAGGTTGCCCAGTTCTAAGCTTGTCTGCAAACGATAAAGGTCAAGTGGTTCGCTTTAAAGAGCGTCTGCATAAACTGCTTGTTCAAGGTGTGAGCCTTGACCCTATCTCTATTGATTACGATGCCGCGTTAGAAGCTCTTATCCCTTCTGTTGAGTCACAATTTGATGATGCTGACGTATCTCACCGAGCGCTAGCGATTCGTGCTTTAGAAAATGATTACTTGGTATTGAATGGTTTAGCCCCACAAACTCGCACTCAAATTGATAGCGTGCGTCTTGGTGCCGATTTCGATATTGACCTTGCTGTTGCTGACGCTAAATACACTTTCTTACATGACCTTTGTAAACGTGTTCGTCGCAGCGAAGGCAAACTAAGCCGTAACTTTACAGAGAAAGCAGACCAATTCATTTTGAACAAATGGGTCGGTATTCCTTTCTTCTTCGTTATCATGTACCTAATGTTCATGTTCTCTATCAATATCGGTAGTGCGTTTATCGACTTCTTCGATATTGGTGTTGGAGCAATATTAGTTGATGGTGGACACCACTTATTAGATGGCCATTTACCAGTTTGGTTAGTCACTGTACTTGCTGATGGTATTGGCGGCGGTATCCAAACGGTTGCGACCTTTATTCCTGTTATCGCAGCGCTTTACCTATTCTTAGCGGTACTAGAAAGCTCAGGCTACATGGCTCGTGCTGCATTTGTACTTGATAAAGTGATGCAGAAGATTGGTTTACCGGGTAAAGCATTTGTCCCACTTGTACTGGGCTTTGGTTGTAACGTGCCTTCAATCATGGCAACTCGTACTCTTGACCAAGAGCGCGAACGTAAATTGGCAGCATCAATGGCGCCGTTTATGTCATGTGGGGCTCGTTTGCCGGTATACGCACTGTTCGCAGCGGCGTTCTTTCCTGGTGCAGGACAAAACGTAGTATTCGCTCTGTACATCATGGGTATCGTTGCTTCTGTATTTACGGGTTTGTTCCTGAAAAACACGATCTACCCAGGTAGCAGTGATAGCTTAGTGATGGAAATGCCAGATTACGAATTGCCGACAGTGCAAAACGTAATGTTGAAAACTTGGCAGAAGCTGAAGCGTTTCGTACTTGGTGCAGGTAAAACAATCGTGATGGTTGTGGCTATTCTTAGCTTCCTAAACTCTCTAGGTATGGACGGCAGCTTTGGTAACGAAGATAGCGAAAACTCAGTACTGTCTAGAGCAGCTCAAGTTGTAACACCTGTATTCCAACCAATTGGTATTACTGAAGAGAACTGGCCTGCAACGGTTGGTATCATCACAGGTATTTTCGCTAAAGAAGCCGTTGTTGGTACATTAAATAGCCTATATACAACGCCTTCTGATGAAGAAGCAGCTGAGTTTGACTTAGCAGCAAGCCTGCAAGAAGCGGTAATGACGATCCCTGAAAACCTAGCCGGATTGAGCTACTCAGATCCATTAGGTATTGAAGTTGGCGACTTGTCTGACTCTAATTCTGTAGCAGCAGACCAAGAAGTCGATACCTCTATCTTTGGTAACTTGAAAGACAAGTTTGTATCTGGTCATGCGGCATTCGCTTACTTGATTCTTATCCTGCTTTACACGCCTTGTGTGGCCGCGATGGGTGCTTATGTTCGTGAATTTGGTCAGACGTTTGCACGCTTCATCGCGGTTTGGACGATGGCTCTTGGTTACTTTGGTGCGACTTTCTACTACCAAGCGGCAAACTTTGTTGCGCATCCTGTGACAAGTGCAGTATGGATGGTGGCGATTGCTGGTGGTTTTGTGGTGACGTATCGCGTCTTCAAGAAAGTGGGCAGTAAGCAGAAAGCACTAGAGGTGCAAGTAGTATGATTTTAACTGAACTTCATCAATACATTGATAGCCACGGCGTTGCGGCTCGTAAAGAGCTCGCTGCTAAGTTTGGCATGAGTGAAGATGGCGTCGATGCGATGCTGAGTGTTTGGGTCAAGAAAGGGAAAGTTTCTCGCTTGGTCGATACGAATAAGCATGGTCATACAACGCGTATTCGCTACACTATCAGCAAACAAGATGGTTTGTCGCTTAACGTGATGATGTAGTTCGGTCTTCAGACTCTCGTTGAAAAAGGCGAGATTAGAAAATGACAAAGCCGCTTATCTAAGATGAGCGGCTTTTTGTTATGTGTCTTTTCTGAAGTGTTTTGCTTTAAAGCTCAATGAGATGAACTCGAATTATGCTTTCTTGAAGATAGAGCTCAGTGACAGAACGTTTTGGATACGAGTCAGGATAGCGGCTTGATCTTCTTCACTGCGCTGTTCGCCTTTTGTATTACCCCATACTGGGCCGGGCCAAGCAATGTCGTCTTTGAAGCGTGCAATATGGTGGATGTGCAGTTGTGGCACCATATTACCCAGCGCACCAAGGTTCAATTTGTCTGGTTGGAACGTTGCTTCTAATGCTTGGCTTACCGCCTGAGATTCATGTAGGAACTGCTGTTGCTCTTTCATTGGTAAGTGGTGCAACTCTTTTAGGTTGGCACGTTTTGGTACCAAGATAACCCAAGGCACTGCGTTATCTTTGTGTAGCAGGGCTAAGCTCAGTGGAAATTCGCCGATAAGTGTGGTGTCTTTCGCAAGTTGCGGGTGAAGTTCGAAGCTCATGATCTTTCCAATTAATTGTTTTACATGAGTATAAGGTCGGAGTTTGAATGTGGCTAGGGCTTACGTTCTCAATAAGCAGATTCCCTATCACGTTCGTCCCTCACTGTAGGGAATGATGGTGAGAAGAGGGATAACGATTTGGTGTGGTTTGATGGCGCATCATTGATGTTGTCTTGGATTCACTACACCTATTCTCGTCATCTCCTAGAGCGACGAATGAGCGTAATAGGAGATCTCTTGCTGTGTAGGTTAGCTAATCGCTTAAATAATCGAGTAAACAAACCTCCAGACAAAAAAAAGGTTGACGCTTTCACGTCAACCTTTCTAATTTTCTCGAATCTCGAATCTCG
>NZ_JBFRST010000004.1:0-219351 GCF_041473705.1 Vibrio sp. 10N.222.55.B11 | reverse complement strand
CGAATCTCGAATCTCGAATCTCTTACATGCGCTCTAGAGTGTCGATACCTAGAAGCGATAGACCTTGCTTGATCGTCTTCGCTGTTAGTGCAGCAAGCTTCAGACGGCTCTGCTTAACAGCTTTGTCTTCAGCAACTAGGATAGGGCAAGCTTCGTAGAAGCTAGAGAATTGACCAGCTAGTTCGAATAGGTAGCTACACATGATGTGTGGTTGACCTTCACGAGCAACAGACTGTACTGCTTCTTCAAACTGTAGAAGTTTCGCGATAAGCGCTTTCTCTTTCTCTTCAGTGATTTTGATTTCACCTTCAAGCGAGTCCATAGAAATGCCAGCTTTAGCAAATACAGAAGCAACACGAGTGTATGCGTACTGCATGTATGGTGCTGTGTTGCCTTCGAATGCAAGCATGTTGTCCCAATCGAACACGTAGTCAGTAGTGCGGTGCTTAGAAAGGTCTGCGTACTTAACCGCTGCCATAGCAACAGTGTTCGCGATCGCTTTCTTCTCGTCTTCTGCTAGTTCTGGGTTCTTAGATTCGATTAGCTGCGCTGCACGAACTTCGGCTTCATCAAGAAGATCAGCAAGACGAACAGTACCGCCTGCACGAGTCTTGAATGGTTTACCGTCTTTACCTAGCATCATGCCGAATGCGTGGTGCTCAAGAGAAACAGATTCTGGGATGTAACCTGCTTTACGAACGATAGTCCAAGCTTGCATTAGGTGCTGGTGTTGACGTGAGTCGATGAAGTAAAGAACGCGGTCTGCGCCTAGTTCTTCAAAACGGTATTTTGCACAAGCAATGTCGGTTGTTGTGTAAAGGAAGCCGCCGTCGCGTTTCTGGATGATAACGCCCATTGGGTCACCATCTTTGTTTTTGTATTCGTCTAGGAATACAACTTGTGCGCCGTCATCTTCTTTAGCAAGACCTTGCTCTTTCAGATCCGCAACAATAGTTGGAAGCATGTGGTTGTACATGCTTTCGCCCATTACGTCATCACGTGTTAGAGACACGTTTAGACGATCGTAGTTGCGTTGGTTTTGAATCATTGTTACGTCAACAAGCTTCTTCCACATCTCTGCGCAGAACTCGTCGCCGCTTTGCAGTTTAACAACGTAGCCACGTGCTTTAACTGCGAACTCTTCGTCTTCATCGTAGAGCTTTTTAGATTCACGGTAGAAGCCTTCAAGGTCAGCAAGTTCCATTGAAACTTCACCAGACTCAGCCTGAACGCGCTCAAGGTTTGCGATAAGCATACCGAATTGAGTACCCCAGTCACCGATGTGGTTAGCGCGGATAACGTTGTGGCCTAGAAATTCTAGAGTACGAACTACTGCATCACCGATGATAGTTGAACGTAGGTGACCAACGTGCATTTCTTTAGCAACGTTTGGCGCAGAGTAATCCGCAACAATAGTTTGCGTTTCAGCAACGGCAACACCAAGGCGAGAGTCAGCCAATGCTGCGTCTGCTTGTTTGGCTAGGAAAGCTTCATCTAGGAAGATGTTTAGGAAACCCGGACCTGCGATTTCAACTTTAGACGCGATACCGTCTAGGTTTAGAACGTCCAATACTTTTTGAGCAAACTCTCGAGGATTAGTGCCTAGTCGCTTAGCAACGCCCATAACGCCGTTTGCTTGGTAGTCACCAAATTGTGGTTTTGCAGATTGGCGAACAGCCGCAGGAGAGCCTGCAGGTGCGCCAGCGGCTTCTAGAGCCTGAGATACTTTGTCATTAATAAGTGCTTGGATATTCACACGCGTTTCCTTCAATTCAAGGATGATAAGAGTGGCCGTTAATTCTTGGTCATTAAATTGGTTAATTATGCTTCTAGTTAACGATTTAATGCCAAAATCAGCAGCAGACTCTGTTTAAGTTCACAGAAATGGCGGTAATCATACCAATTTTGTGCGGTTTCTTATAGGTCGAATTGATAGAAAATTAACATTTCCTGAGTGGTTTTTGACAATCGACTTTTAGCAAGACGCGTTTGCATGTTTAAGGAGCGAAAAGAACATAGTTATTGAGTGTTTTTTGTAAAAGCAACGCTTGTTGCAAAAGGCAAAACTGATAACATGCAGCCATTATTTGGAGAACACAGACAATGATGATGAGCCTGAAGCAAGCTGAACTAGAACCACAACAAATGATCGCCCGCCTTGATACTTTTATGGCAAAAATCGAGAGCCTAGGAAATACATTAGGTCTGGATTTAAGCTTTGCTCAAGCGGATCATATTGCGCTGCGAATCAATGACACTGAGCTAGCGAAATCTGCCCATCAAGCGTGGTCTGAGTACGGCTCTATGATTTCTGAGGCGATGATTAATGGTCGTCCAATTGTGGTGTTGGCTTTCGATGAACCCTTGCAAAGCCTTGGCTGGAAAATTGAATGTTTGGAGCTGCCATATCCAGCAGAAGGTAAGATTTACCCAAGCCAAGATTGGGAACATGTAGAGTTTGTGATTCCTTCTCATGCCCAAACAGCTGATGAGTATCTAGCGGATCTTAAAGAAACTTACCCGCAGTTCGCTGCTAACTTTGAAACGCTGGGTGAGCAAGGCGTTAAGATCAAACTCTCTAGCCCGAAAGGCGAGGGTGAACGCTTGAATAACCCAACAGTGGCTTTTAAACATCAAGGGATTTGCATCAAGCTGCATCCACACTCTTTGAAGAAGATTGTGGAATCAGAACAGGCTTAATTTGAATAGAGAGTTGCTAGGAAAGAGATTCCTGATCTCGCCTTGGCTCGTCGGAATGACGGGGTGTTCGATGAAATTTTCCAGAGTCTATCTTTGGATAGTGACAGACTGAGCGTTCGAGAGCGTATGTTAGAGCCTATAGCTCGAAGGTTCATCACCGAGTTCGTCATTCCCGATAGCGACGAAGGAGCGTAGTCGGAAATCTCTCAAAGCGAGTCTGATCATCAGATACAAAAAACGCGCGATGGGCTTTCCCTATTGCGCGTTTTTTATTGGGTTCTAACTGGAAGTCTTACCGGAAATCGAATATCCGATTTACAGAATTACAGTCTTGTTGCCGTAAACAAACACATGATCATTGATCACCTTGTTTAACGCCTTACTTAATACATTCTTCTCTACGTCACGACCGGCTTGTGCCATGTCTTTCGCGCTGAAGTTGTGATCCACAGGGATAACATCTTGCTTGATGATTGGACCTTCATCCAAATCATTCGTCACAAAGTGTGCCGTTGCGCCAATGATCTTCACGCCGCGCTCATACGCTTGTTGGTATGGCTTCGCGCCAATAAATGCTGGCAAGAAGCTGTGGTGGATATTGATGATCTTGTGGTGGTATTTTTCAACAAAACCTGGTGTCAGCACTCGCATGTACTTAGCCAAAACAAGGTAATCCGCCTCGTACTGGTCAATCACTTCTAGCATCTTCTTCTCATGTTCTTCACGGTTTAGCCCTTCGTGAGAAACATGGTGGTAAGGGATGTCAAAACGCTCGGTTAGGCTTTGTAGAATGTCGTAGTTACCGACAACGGCCGCAATTTCAACGTCTAAGCTGCCATCGAAGTTCTTCATTAGAATGTCGCCAAGGCAGTGTGCTTCCTTGGTCACGAGTATCACAACACGCTTGCGAGACGAATCAACAAGCTTACGTTTCGTATTTGGTGGCAGGGCTTGATCTAAATCGGCAAGTAAGGTTTCGTCATTGAAATACCCTTCAAGCTCGGTGCGCATAAAGAAGTGGCCACTTGTGTTATCTACGAACTCATTGTTGTGCACAATATTGAGTTGGTGTTTGTAACAAATGTTGGTGATCTTCGAGATGAGGCCTGGGGCATCAGTACAATGTGTTAGTAAAGTTTTTCTTTCCATTTGCATCTTACTTCCATGAAATGTTGCACTTATTATATGAAATCGGGATTCTTCAAATTTAATGCAGGCCGTCGAACGGTGAACTGAGCCGCAATATCACCGTTATAATTAATCTATTATCAAGTTGGTTTCAACAAATTCTGCTGCTCATTTATCGCTTTGATAAATTGTTTGATATAGAAATATCAGTTTTTAGATAGAAAAACAGGCAGAAGCTTCATTTTTAAAAGTTTTGACCGTAGTACGCATTTGAACTTCAACCGAGGCATTTACGCCTTGGCCAAAAATAGAGGTGATACTTATGGATAAAGAGTTACTAGCCAAAAAACTGTACTGCAAGCGAGTGAATTCATTGGCGAGAGGTACCGAATTAGATGGTCATGTTCTAGATGAAATGTGGGAAAGTAAGACCTCACCAACCGATGCAGCGAAAGCCATACAGCCTGGTGATAACCATTTTGAAGATGCTCCTTGGCTATCACGTTATCTCAGTCGAAAATAAAAACGATTCTCTAATTCCTACTTCTTCAATTCTTACCTTCAAGGTAACTGAAGCCACGTCAAGCCAAACCAAACACCTCCGGTGCGAAGTCATTCTTGATTCGCGCCGGCTCACTAAACCTGCCATAATTCTCCTTCTCTTTTTCTAAACTTCGTACTCTATGATATCTAAAACGTTTTCTGCTGATGGCGCTCTGGGCAAAGCTATCCCTGGGTTTCAACCAAGACAAGCTCAGTTAGACATGGCTGAAGCGGTTTCACAAGCTATTGAAAATCAAAGCCAGTTGGTTGTTGAGGCTGGAACAGGTACTGGTAAGACGTTTGCTTACCTAGTGCCTGCGCTGCTTAGTGGCAAGAAAACCATCATTAGTACGGGGTCTAAAAACCTTCAAGAACAGCTGTTTCACCGAGATTTACCCTTGATGGTCGATGCGCTTGGCTTTTATGGTCAAGTTGCGTTGCTCAAAGGACGTTCAAACTATTTGTGTTTGGACAGACTCAGCCGCCAAATGATCGAGAGTCATGGTGCTCATACCGATCCAACGCTGCTGGCTCAGTTAGTCAAAGTTCGTAGTTGGTCGTCATCCACTCAAACGGGTGATTTAGGCGATTGTGATGATATCGCTGAAGACAGCCCGGTTATTCCAACCATTACCTCGACCAATGATAATTGCTTGGGTAAAGAGTGCCCAAGCTATACCGATTGCTTTGTGCTTAAAGCGCGTAAAAAAGCGATGGATTCCGATGTGGTGGTCGTAAACCACCACCTTTTCCTAGCTGATTTGGCGATCAAAGAAACCGGATTTGGCGAATTGATACCTGAAGCTGACGTGTTTATTTTCGATGAAGCACATCAACTTCCTGACATCGCCAGCCAGTACTTCGGACAATCGGTTTCCAGTCGACAGATCCAAGAGTTAGCCAAAGACATTGAAATTGCTTACCGAACTGAAGCCAAAGACATGCGTCAGCTACAGAAAGTAGGGGATAGGCTCGTTCAATCGTCAGCCGATCTGCGTATTGTGCTTGGTGATACCGGCTTTCGTGGTAACTGGCGCGAAGCTTTGAAATCCGAGTCGATTGCACGCGAGTTAGTTCGTTTGCAAGATGCTCTGCAACTTGCTGTTGATGTATTGAAGTTAGCACTTGGGCGAAGCCAGCTGTTAGACACGGCTTTTGAGCGTGCAACCATGATTAAGTCGCGTATCGAACGTGTGTGCGATGTGTCGATCACTGGCTATTCGTATTGGTATGACACTACACCGCGCCACTTTGCTCTGCATATCACACCGCTTTCTGTCGCCGATAAATTCCACGAACAGATTGAGCTGAAGCCGGGCGCATGGGTGTTTACCTCAGCAACCTTGGCGGTGTCGGATGATTTCGAACACTTTACTTCTCGATTAGGGTTAAAACCGTCGGCACAGTTTTCACTGCCGAGCCCGTTTGATTATCCGAATCAAGCGCGCTTGTGTGTGCCTCGTTATCTTCCAGAACCGAATAGCCCCGGTCTCGCGGATAAGCTAGTAAGAATGCTGACTCCTGTGATTGAGCAAAACCAAGGCCGCTGTTTCTTCTTGTGTACTTCACACAGCATGATGAAAGAGTTGGGGGAGCGATTCCGTGAAACCCTCTCGGTTCCCGTTCTATTGCAAGGTGAGACAAGTAAGCAAAAAACCTTAGCCGAATTCATGGAATTAGGTAACGCATTGCTGGTGGCTACAGGTGCTTTCTGGGAGGGGATAGATGTTAGGGGCGACGCATTAAGCTGTGTTATCATCGATAAATTGCCCTTTACAGCCCCTGATGACCCTTTACTTAAGGCTCGAATCGAGGACTGTAAGCTAAAAGGGGGTGATCCTTTTGCACAAGTACAGTTGCCAGACGCTGTGATTACCTTGAAACAAGGTGTCGGCCGATTGATACGTGACAAGCGCGATAATGGTGCTTTGATTATTTGCGATAACCGATTGGTGACTCGCGATTACGGTGGCATATTTTTGGCGAGTTTACCGCCTATCCCTCGTACACGTGACTTAGGGGTCATTAAAGAATTCTTAGCTAAAGACCATTCAACCGCTGCTGAGTAATTGGCATTGTTGAGTTTAGCCATTATTTTTAGATTAGATAACGAATATTTGAGACACAAATGAGCGCGAAAATTCTTGCAGTAGATACCGCAACCGAAAACTGTTCAGTTGCATTAGTAATTGGTGACCAGGTGTTCGCACGTAGCGAAGAGGCTCCTCGAGACCATACGAAGAAAATTCTACCTATGGTGGATGAAGTACTGAAAGAAGCGAATGTCGCTTTAACCGATATCGATGCTATCGCGTTTGGCCAAGGCCCAGGCAGTTTCACGGGTGTGCGTATTGGTATTGGTATTGCTCAGGGCTTGGCTTTTGGTGCGGATTTACCAATGATTGGTGTCTCTACACTGGCAGCGATGGCGCAAGGCAGCTACCGTAAATTTGGTGAAACTCATGTAGCAACAGCGATTGATGCGCGTATGAGCGAAGTGTACTGGGCTCGTTACAGCCGCGAACAAGATGGTCGTTGGACTGCGGTTGATGCCGAATGTGTAACGCCACCAAGTGAACTGGCTGCGCAGTTAGAAGCAGATTCTGAAATATGGGCGAAAGTCGGTACCGGCTGGGAAGCTTATGCCGAGCATATGGATACACTTGCGATCAACACCAAAGCGTGTGAAGTGCTATTCCCAGAAGCTCAAGATATGGCGTTCCTTGCTCAATTTGCTTACGCAGAAGGTAAAGCGGTTGCAGCAGAAGAATCTGAGCCAGTTTATCTTCGTGACAAAGTGACTTGGAAGAAACTGCCAGGTCGCGAATAATTTTTACAAGGTTCTGATGCAAATTAGGTCTAAATGCGTATTATTTAGATTTGAGAGGGCAGATATTTAGTCATGGTATCAATTAACAACTTACCTCCTTCTTCGATAGGCAGCACGTCTAAGCCGAATCGAATTAAAAAGAAGGGGCAGGCAAAAAAATCTGATGCTAGCACTGCGGTTGGGCAACCGACTAAGGTCGCTAATGCTGTTTCTCACTCTATTCGTCAAGTTAAAGAGTCTGAACTACACAAGGCTCAAATCCAGTATGATCTTCCAGAAGGCCGAGGACGTAAGGCTATGGAAGAGTATATGGATGTAATGAATCAGGCGAAGAAAGAAGAACTTGCAAAGCTTATCGGTGTCGATATCTACATCTAGAGCTTCTTATTAATGCCTGTTTAAGGACCAGAACCATGTCAAATTATCTCTCTAAATTACGCTTAATAGCCTTTTCTCTTGGTGTATTGGTACTTGCCGGGTGTTCATCACTTCCTAGCGAGCTTGAAGCAAAATCAGAGCCTGTAATTAGCGATTACCAACAGTGGGTCGACCAACTACCGGATGCGCAAAGTGTTCGATTAGGTGGCGTTATCTCTAAAGTGACCAACTTGAAAGATAAGACTCGAATCGAAGTCGCTAATATGCCGATTTCGAGTAGCGGTAAGCCAGATCTAGACGCAGAGCCAAGCGGACGTTTTGTTGGTTATATTGAAGGGTACGTTGAGCCTCTAAGCTTTGCAGAAGGTCGTCTGATTACTTTGGTTGGTCAGTCAATTGGAAGTGAAGATGGAAAAATAGGGGAATACCCTTACACCTTCCCTGTAATGAAAGTAGACAACCAACGCCTGTGGAACATTACTGAGCGCGTTGTTGTTAACGATTTTGCACCAACCTACTACTCGTGCAGAAGTTTACATTGCCGCAGTTTTCAAACGATGCCAAGACAAGGTCGAGTGATACAAGACGTAGAGTAATTAACTTTATCCGATGTTGATTACGCAAACAGATGGAACTACATGTTTGATGATTGAAAAGTCATACTCCCTCGCGAGCGGGACGCTTGCAACACAACAGATTGGCAACCCACAAACGACCGCAACGACGGTCGTTTTTATTCATGGGTGGTTGGATAATTCGTCCAGCTTTAATCAGGTTATGCAGCAAGTCGCCAAGTTTGCGCCCAATGCTCACCTTGTTGCTATCGATCTCTTCGGACACGGCTTCTCGTCGCACAAATCGGGAAGTTACTACCCATTTCATGATTATATAGATGACTTGCATCAGTTGGTGACTAAATTATCGCCAAACAGACTGGTACTGGTAGGACATTCACTTGGTGCATTGATAGCAAGTTGCTATAGTGCCGCCTTTCCTGAAAAGGTGTCAGGATTAATTCAAATTGAAGGTCACGGACCTCTTTCAGAAGCTCCCCAAGAAACGGTTTCTCGCTTGAGAGATGGGGTACTCAGTCGTCTTCGACAGCGAAGAAAGCCTTCACGTCCTCTGGCAAGCCTTGAGGATGCTATTAAGCTGAGAGCTCACGCCAATCAAATCAATGCTGAATTAATTGCTCCTATTGTCGAGCGAGGAATTGTCGAGTTAGATAACTCTTGGCAATGGCGATGCGACCCTAACCTAAAATGTGACTCGTTATATCGAATGTCACAGGCGCACGCTGAAGCGATCATGGCGGCTATTGAATGCCCTCAATTAATAGTTTTAGGAAATGATGGATTCCGACATTTGCAGCATAATCGCTACAAATCAGCCCATAGTTCTCTGAATATAGAGACTGTTCCTGGCGGACATCATTGCCATTTAGAGAGCCCGGAGCTAGTTTCAGAGCTAATTCTTGGTGTAGTTAACAAAATTTAAACAAGTGTTTGAGCCTTTTAGTGCTCATGCACTAAAGCTGTGCTGTAATACCGCAATGATAAAAAGCGGCGAAGCAGTCGTCAGCTGATAAACGAGGAGTAACATAGTGGACAAACCTTGGCTTTCACGTTATCCAAGTGACGTACCAGAAACGATCAACCCAGATCAGTACCCATCTCTTGTAGAAATGTTTGAACAGTCGGTACAGAAGTACGCGGACCAACCTGCATTCGAGAACATGGGCTCGATTATGACATTCCGTAAGCTTGAAGAGCGCAGCCGTGCTTTTGCCGCTTACCTACAGAATGACTTGAAACTGAAGAAGGGCGATCGCGTCGCGCTAATGATGCCAAACCTACTGCAATACCCAATTGCACTATTTGGTGTATTGCGTGCAGGTATGATTGCAGTGAACGTCAACCCACTGTACACACCTCGTGAGCTTGAACATCAACTGAACGATTCTGGTGCAAAGGCGATTGTTATCGTATCTAACTTTGCGAGCACGCTAGAGAAAGTCGTTGATAACACGCCGGTTAAACACGTTGTTCTAACTAGCCTAGGGCAAATGCTGCCACGCGCGAAAGGGACAATTGTCGACTTTGTAGTGAAATACGTAAAAGGCATGGTGCCTAAGTATGATCTGCCGGGTGCTATCTCATTCAGAAAAGCGCTGCACAAAGGTCGTCGTCTTCAATATGTGAAACCGTTCATGGCGGGTGATGACATCGCGTTCCTACAGTACACTGGTGGTACAACAGGTGTAGCGAAGGGCGCAATCCTAACGCACCGCAATATGATTGCGAACGTACTTCAAGCGAAAGGGGCTTACGGTCCTGTTCTGCAAGAAGGCCGCGAGTTGGTTGTAACGGCATTACCGCTTTACCACGTATTTGCACTGACGGTGAACTGCTTACTGTTTGTTGAGATGGGTGGTCGTAACCTTCTAATTACTAACCCTCGTGACATTCCTGGCTTTATTAAAGAGCTGCAAAAGGTTCCGTTTACCGCAATTACCGGCGTAAACACCTTGTTTAATGCGCTAGTTAATAACGAAGATTTCCACGAGTTGGATTTCAGTAACCTACGCCTATCTGTTGGCGGCGGCATGGCGGTTCAACGCGCTGTTGCTGAGCAATGGAAGAAAGCGACAGGCATTCACCTATTGGAAGGCTATGGCTTAACTGAGTGTTCACCACTGGTAACGGGTAACCCATACGACCTGAAAGACTACACAGGTGCTATCGGCCTACCAGTACCATCGACAGAAGTTCGTATTGTTGATGATGAAGGTAAGGTTATTGCTAATGACCAAGTAGGCGAGCTACAAGTTCGTGGCCCTCAAGTGATGCAAGGTTACTGGCAGCGCCCTGAAGCGACCAAAGAAGTGATCGATCAAGACGGTTGGTTATCGACAGGTGACATCGT
Organism: Vibrio sp. 10N.222.55.B11; assembly: GCF_041473705.1. NCBI lineage: Bacteria > Pseudomonadati > Pseudomonadota > Gammaproteobacteria > Vibrionales > Vibrionaceae > Vibrio > Vibrio sp. 10N.222.55.B11. The sequence continues at coordinate 208,847 of NZ_JBFRST010000004.1, read as the reverse complement.
TAAGTTTGATGACGAAGGCTTGTTGTACATCGTTGACCGTAAGAAGGACATGATTCTTGTATCAGGCTTCAACGTCTACCCGAACGAGATTGAAGACGTTGTGGCTCTGCATGGTAAAGTGCTTGAAGTAGCAGCTATCGGTCAACCTCATGAAGTGTCTGGTGAATTGGTTAAGATCTACGTTGTGAAGCGTGACCCTAGCCTGACCAAAGAAGACATTATCGCGCACTGTCGTGAGCACTTAACGGGTTACAAAATCCCTAAATTAGTCGAGTTCAGAGATGATCTTCCAAAGACTAACGTAGGTAAGATCTTACGCCGCGTACTGCGTGAAGAAAACGATGCAGAACTTGCGAAACGCGCTAGCGAATAATTAGCCCGTTTGCGCGAAAGTACTGCACCAAAACCATTGAGGCGCTTAATCTAAGCGAGCGCTGAAAAATGGTGTTAGAATGCCGACAGTTAATGTCGGCATTTTTGTATCCGGCGATCAAATAGAAACCTGTGAGAGTTTTTGTGGATTATCAAATCATTACCCAATTGAAAGACCTTGAGCGAGTTTGCCAACAAGCACGTGAAGCCGATGTCGTTATGCTTGATACGGAGTTCGTTCGTACTAGAACCTATTACCCTCAATTAGGCTTGATTCAGTTATTTGATGGTGAAACGCTGTCACTGATTGACCCTATTGCTCTTGATGACATGACACCGTTCGTTACCTTGTTGAAAGACGCATCAGTATTGAAAGTGCTGCACGCGTGCGGTGAAGATTTGGAAGTGTTCCAGAACGCATTTGGCTGTACACCAATACCAATGGTTGATACACAGATCATGGCGGCTTTCTTAGGTCATGGTTTATCAACGGGCTTTGCTGCTCTGGTTTCAGAGTTTGTCGGTGTCGATCTCGATAAGAGTGAATCTCGCACAGACTGGCTAGCGCGTCCGCTTTCTCAAAAACAATTGGACTACGCAGCAGCAGACGTGCATTACCTAATGCCAATGTACAACAAGCTTCTAGAAAAAGTGATGGAAGCTGGCTGGTGGGAAGCGGCTCAGCAAGAGTCTGATTTACAAGTTGCCAAGCGCATTCGTAAAGTAAACCCAGATACAGCCTACCTTGATATTAAAGGGGCGTGGCAGCTTAAACCTAAGCAATTAGCGATCTTACGACCTCTAGCAACTTGGCGTCTAAAAGAAGCAATCAAGCGCGATTTAGCGCTGAACTTTGTCTTCAAAGAACAAGACCTATGGGCTGTGGCGCGTTTTGCGATGAAAGATCCCAAGCACATGGAGCAAGAGGGTTTTGATTACCGCTCTGTGCGTCGCCATGGTGCGAAGATCAGCTCAATCGTAAAGTTAGCGGAACATACACCAGAAGAAGAGTACCCAGCACCAGTAGAACGTCTAATGGACTTCCCTGGCTACAAGCAACTCTTCAAAGTGCTGAAAGATGAAGTGAAAACAGCATCACAACACAGTGGTTTGGCGACGGAATTCTTGGCATCGAAGAAGCAACTTAACCAAATGTTAAGCTGGGTGTGGAAGCACGATCGTAACCCAGAAAAGCTGCCTGATGTTATGCAAGGCTGGCGTTTAGATGTGGTTGGCGAAAAGCTGAGTAAAGCGATCAAATAACCGCTTGCTGCTTTAAAGCCTAACTTAGTTACAGTTATAAACTGCACATACAAAAAAGAGAGCCTAGGCTCTCTTTTTTATTCAATCAATACAAGCAAGTGTATTACCTGCCAATCTTGTTCAGAAAGATTATCGATCTTCTTCTGGAAGCTTAACATTCAACTCTAACACTGAGATGTCGTCATCTTTGTGTTCAAAAGTCAGATCAACCATTGATGGATCGACCTCAACGTACTTGGCAATACACTTCAAGATGTCTTCTTTTAGTTGCGGCAGGTAAGACGGCGCTGGGTCGTCATGGCTGCGTCGTTCGGCAACAATGATCTGCAAACGTTCTTTGGCTAGGTTTGCGGTTGTCTTTTTCTGTGGTCTAAAAAACTCTAATAATGACATTGTGCATTAGCCCCCGAACAGTCGTTTGAAGATGCCTTTCTTCTGTTCCGTTAAGAAGCGGAAGTCAACTTGGCTACCCAGTAGTCGCTCTACAGTATCATTGTAAGCCATACCTGCGTCGGTTGCTTCGTCAAAGATAACTGGAACACCCTTGTTCGATGCGTTCAGTACCGCTTGGCTCTCTGGAATTACACCCAGTAGAGAGATGTGCAGGATTTCTTCAACGTCTTCAACACTGAGCATCTCACCTTGAGTTACACGTGCTGGGTTGTAGCGAGTCAATAGAAGGTGTGTTTTCACTGGCTCTAAGCCGTCTTCAGAACGACGAGATTTAGAGTCAAGAATACCTAGAATACGGTCTGAATCGCGTACTGAAGAGACTTCTGGGTTGGTGGTTACAATCGCTTCATCAGCGAAGTACAACGCCATAAGAGCGCCTTGTTCGATACCCGCAGGAGAATCACAGATGATGAAATCAAAGCCCATTTCATCCAGTTCATCAAATACACGACGAACACCATCTTTTGTTAGTGCGTCTTTATCACGAGTTTGAGAAGCAGGAAGAATGAACAGGTTCTCTGTGCGCTTGTCTTTGATCATCGCTTGGTTCAGCGTCGCTTCACCATTGATAACATTAACGAAGTCGTACACAACACGACGCTCACAACCCATGATTAAATCTAGGTTACGCAGACCGATATCAAAGTCGATAACTGCGGTTTTCTTTCCTTTTAAAGCCAGACCCGAGGCAATAGCTGCACTGGAGGTCGTTTTGCCTACCCCGCCTTTACCTGACGTTACAACGATAATGCGTGCCATTCTGTTTTCCTTTTATTTCTCTTATATTGCGAGGACATCAACGTGTAATACATCGTTTGCCATACTGAACATGGTTTTCTTCTGCCAGTACTCGCTTTCAATTTGATCGCTGAGCCAGTAATTTCCAGCAATGGAAACCAGCTCGGCTTGTAAGTCATTACAAATTATTTTTGCTTCAGTTTGACCACTTGCACCTGCAATCGCACGGCCGCGTAAAGTGCCATGAATATGGATGCTGCCATCGGCAATCACTTCCGCGCCTGCACTCACATGGCTGAGTATCAATAGATCGCCATCTTTCGCATAAACCTGCTGACCAGAACGAATAGGGGTTCTAATCACTTTGATTGGTGCCATTTTCGCTGGAGCTTGAGATGGCGACTTGCTTGCCGTCATCACTGCAAAACCGGCTTCTTTAGCGAGGTTTTGCATTCGCTTATCAGAACAGCCTGCCACACCAACCGGGATCATGCCCGCTTGAGATATACCATTTTTAAGTTGCACAAAATCGATATCGCCCGCGACTTTACTGATGTTGATAACAACAGGTGCGGCAGCGAAAAACGTAGGTGCTTGGTCTACTTTCTCTTGAAGAAAAGAGACTGCATTTTCGACTTGATCATCGGATAAGTGCAAAACAGATAGCGTAAAGCTGCTACCTTTTAGATCTGGGTTACTAGACATCGAAAAACTACAGGACCTCAATAGCGGATTAGTACAATTTCTTTATCAATAAAATAAAGGGCATTGCCTGAAACTAGGTTTATCATGTTATATTCCCAAACCAAGCACAGCAAGTAATCTTGTTGTCAAATGGACGTTTTGTTCCCAATATTTCCCTAACATAAACTATTGATCTCGCAAGTGAGAGTTTTGTAGTCATAATCAATTAAAAGGTTTGTCATGCTGTGTTCTATATATAAAAGCTCAAAGAAAGAAGGAACATACCTTTATATCCCTAAGAAGGATGATTTTTCACAAGTTCCTGACGCATTGATGCAAATGTTTGGTAAACCTAGTTTTGTAATGGTAATTAAAATGGATGGCCGTAAACTGGCTCAAGTAAACATCGAAAAAGTGAAAGAATCACTGAATACCGATGGTTTCTTTTTACAGGTTCCGCCACCACCAGTTAACGAACTTGAGCTTCATAAAGAGCGTAAAGCTCAACAGAAATCTCAAGACGAAGAGTGATAGCCACCTCAATTCAAGGAGGAGTGATCGTTGAGTAAATTTTCGAAAACCATATTGGCTGTGTCGGCATTACTATTGGGTAATAGCCTGACCATAAGTTCAATACAAGCTGAAGAACTGAGCTTCGAGCAATATGTAGAAAAACTAAAACAACAAGGCCGTGAAGAAGGCATCTCTGAAGCGATCATTGATGAAGCCTTTGATGGTGTAACGTTTAAGCCAAGAGCGGTAAAAGCCGACAAAAACCAACCTGAGAAAAAACTGACTCTGGATGAATACATTCCACGAGCGGTTCCAGATTGGAAAGTGAAGCAAGCAAGGTCACTCTACAAGGAGCATTACACCGCGTTAAAGCGTATTGGTGATGAATATGGTGTTCAACCAAGATTCATTGTCGCGCTATGGGGCGTTGAGAGTAATTTTGGTAAGTTCACGGGCAATTACAGCGTTATCGACGCCCTAACGACCATGGCTTATGAAGGACGCCGAGAAGCTTTCTTCCGTAGCGAAGCGATGGCGGCATTGAAGATTCTTGATCAAGGCCATATTGCACCAAAAGAGATGAAAGGCTCTTGGGCTGGTGCGATGGGTCAACCTCAGTTTATGCCAAGCTCATTCTTAGCTTACGCCGCTGATGGCAGTGGTGATGGCAAGAAAGATATTTGGGGCACTGAAGAAGACGTATTTGCTTCGGCGGCCAATTATCTCAGCCAATCAGGGTGGGATGACAAATATACTTGGGGTCGTCAGGTTCATGTTCCGTCAACTGTGTCGATCGATTTACAAGGTCGAGACGAAGACAAAGCGAAATACTTAAAAGAGTGGTCTGAACTCGGTATTAAACGCTATGACGATCGCCCACTGCCAACACTTGATGAAGACATTAAAGCTTGGTTAATCATGCCGGATGATGAAACCGGACGTTCGTACCTCATTTATAACAACTACAATGTGTTAATGAAGTGGAATCGTTCTTACTACTTTGCTTTGGCAGTAAGCCATCTAGCCGACAGAATTAAGTTTGATTAACAGACCTAAGTCGCTTTGAATAGCATTTGGCCTACCATAGGCAGAACGAACTAAAGGACTCTTCGGAGTCCTTTTTGATTTTATATTTCAGAGATTTAATAAGGTGATCTTGTGCTAACAGATAGAGCTGCACAGATGGTGATATTCCATGCGCTGATCAAGCACGAAGGCTTTACCAGTGCTGCAAAAAGCTTGAACGTTTCGGTGTCTCACATTAGTAAGCAAGTCGCTTTGCTTGAAGACTCTATAGGCATCAAGCTGGTGCAAAGGACAACACGAAGCTTAACGCTCACTGAAGCGGGAGACGTGTTCTATCAACATTGTGAGCAGCTGTTTAACACGGTGAAAGCAGCTCAGATGGATATGGACAGCCAGCGCGATGATATCTCTGGAATACTACGCGTCGGGTTGTCGCAGTCATTTGGCACACTCCATATCATTCCGGCGATTGATCAACTCAGACAGCTTTATCCTCAATTGAGAATCGAGGTCCACTTGTTCGACTATAAGGTGGACATGATTGAAGAGCGATTGGATCTCTGGATCACCAACAATGAAGACTTGCCTGAAGGTTACATTGCGCAGCGTTTAGCAGACAGCCAGTTTGTGGTGGCTGCGTCACCGGATTATCTGATTAAGGCCGGGACGCCACATGTACCTTCCGATTTGATTGACCATAACTGTCTTATCTATCGCAGCCGTGAACGAGATTACACATCGTGGGCGTTTGATAACGGGCAAGAAAACCTCAGCGTCAAAGTCGCGGGCGATTACTCAGTCGATTTGGCTGAGGCAGTGCGAGACGCGGCAGTATCAGGGTGGGGTGTTGCTTATTTGGCGACTTACTTAGTGAAAGAAGAGTTTAGAACGGGCAAGCTCATTCAAGTATTGCCAGAGTGGAGAGCCAGTCAGCTGATGCCATTTTATGCCGTTTACCCAAGCCGAAAGAACATGCCTAAGAAGCTTTCAGCTGTGATTGAGTTCATTAAAGATCATATCGGGTCGCCGACGTATTGGGACAAAAACCTCAAAACTTGCGTTGAACTGCATCGTTAACTGTTTCCTAATCTATAAATATAATTTCCACATGGAAAAAGTACGCTTTTTAATCAAAGTTAATTATTAAAATTCAATAACTTAATTATACTCATAGTTAAATCGTGATTACCCCAACATCACATTAACAACCTCAGCTTGCCGCAAACGATTTCCTCTATAGAATGCGTCGCCTTTCCTATCTACAACTTTTAGGTTGACGCACATGGCTTCGCTACTTGGAATTATCACTATTTTAGTTGCCGCTTGGTTACTATCTACGGACAGAAAAAATATTCCACTAAGAACAGTCTCTTTGGCTTTCTTATTACAAATCTCATTCGCGCTGTTGGTTCTGTATGTACCAATGGGTAAAGAAGCGTTGAATGCAGCCACAGGTGCGGTATCTAGCTTGATCAACTACGGTCAAGAGGGGATTAACTTCCTATTTGGTGGCCTAACGAATAACGGATTTGTTTTCGCGATTAACGTTCTAGGCATCATTATCTTTTTTTCTGCACTGATCTCTGGTTTGTACCACATCGGCTTTATGCCAAAGGTGATCAACCTTATCGGTGGCGCACTACAAAAGTTCTTGGGCACAGGTCGTGCGGAGTCACTGTCTGCGACTGCAAACATTTTCGTTGGCATGATTGAAGCTCCATTGGTGGTTAAGCCTTACTTGAAGCACATGACGGATTCACAACTGTTTGCTGTGATGGTGTGTGGTTTGGCTTCTGTCGCTGGTGGTACGCTAGTGGGTTACGCATCGCTTGGCGTTGATCTAAATTACCTGATCGCAGCTGCATTTATGTCTGCACCTGCTGGCCTATTGATGGCTAAGATCTTAGTACCAGGTAGCGCAGATGACGCTCAAGAAAATATTGAGTCTGACGTTGAAATTCCACGAGCAACAAACGTAGTTGAGGCAATGGCAGATGGGGCTATGTCTGGACTTCGTATTGCCGTTGCGGTGGGTGCGACACTACTTGCCTTTATCAGTGTGATTGCAATGCTGAATGGCTTGCTAGGTATTGTTGGCGGTTGGTTTGGCGTAAACCTAAGCTTCGAACTTCTACTAGGTTATGTGTTCGCACCCGTTGCATGGCTGATCGGTGTGCCGTGGTCTGAGGCTGTGGTTGCGGGCTCATTGATCGGTAACAAGATTGTCGTGAACGAGTTCGTGGCTTTCATCCAACTAATGGATGCTAAAGAGGCGCTAAGTGAGCACTCACAAGCGATCGTAACTTTCGCTCTATGCGGCTTTGCTAACATCTCTACCATGGCGATTCTTATCGGTGGTTTGGGCAGCTTAGTTCCAGAGCGTCGCTCTTTCATCTCACAATATGGCTTCAAAGCAATTTGTGCAGGTGTGTTTGCTAACCTAATGAGTGCTGCTATTGCTGGTGTTGTACTTTCTCTATAGTTAACTGATCATGACTTTACTCCCCCTATAGTAAAGTGACTGATTAATCACAATAATATTCGGTTAGCGTGAAAAAGAGAGCCTATAGTGTAAGAACGTAGGCTTTCTTATTTCATTGAATAGTTTGTACCACAGGGTGTGGTGCAAACCTTTTAGGGGCACAAATGGATTTGTCGATTACTTCTTCTTTGGCGTTAATTGGACTCTTGTCTTTAGCTTGTCAGCAGCTCGGCTGGCGTTTACGTCTTCCCGCCATTCTCCCTCTCCTTATCGTTGGCCTATTGTTAGGTCCCGGCCTGAATATTCTAAATCCCGATGCCATTTTCGGTGATGTGCTGTTTCCTATGATCTCCTTAGGGGTTGCCATCATCTTGTTTGAAGGAGCATTGACCCTAAATTTCAAAGAAATCAGAGGCCATGGCCGGATGGTGACTCACCTCGTGAGTTTCGGCATGTTGATTACATGGGCGTGTATCGTGGTGGGGGCATACTACTTTGTGGACTTCAGTTGGCCGTTAGCCGCACTGTTTGGTGCATTAGTTGTGGTAACTGGCCCTACGGTAATCGTGCCCATGCTTCGCAGTATTCAGCCTAAATCTTCGTTAGGCAGTATCTTGCGATGGGAAGGGATAGTAATTGATCCGATTGGCGCTCTGTTTGCGGTTCTCGTCTACGAGTACATTGTTTCTTCTGCCGACCCTACCGGACACGTTCTGTCAGCTCTGGGCCTGACGTTAGTCATAGGTTTAGGCTTAGGGATCATCGGTGGCCATTTGATTGCCAAGATGCTGCAAGGGCATTGGGTACCGCACTATTTACGTAATGTGGCTGTGCTGACGCTAATGTTGGCGGCGTTCTCGTTTTCTAATGATCTGAGTGAAGAATCGGGTTTATTAACCGTGACCATCATGGGGATCTGGCTTGCCAACGTGAAGGGCTTGGACATCGAAGACATCATCGAATTCAAAGAAACCCTGACCGTGTTACTTATTTCTGCGTTGTTTATTCTGTTAGCCAGTCGACTCGATTCGGGGGCTTTCCTTTCGATAGGTTGGGGCGGTATTGGGTTGCTAGCGGTGGTTATGTTGGTGGCTCGCCCGTTAAGCGTGTGGATCAGCGGGATCGGTACGGATCTTAATTCGGCGGATAAATGGTTTTTGAGTTGGATGGCACCTCGCGGGATCGTAGCAGCCGCGGTTTCTTCTCTGTTTGCGATAAAACTGCAAGAGAAGCAATTGATTGAAGGCGCAGATCTGCTCGTGCCCATGGTGTTCTTAGTCATTATTGGTACGGTTGTGATTCAGAGCTTAACCGCGAGCTGGTGGGCGAGAAGGCTAGGGGTCACTCAAGAGAAAGCGCAAGGGGTTATCTTCTTTGGCGCCACTCACTTTGCAAGACAATTTGCCAAGGTGCTAGCCACACACAACATCAACAGTGTGCTTGCTGATACTAACTGGGAAAGCATTCGCTTAGCTCGTATGGATAACTTGAATGTTTACTTTGGTAACCCAGCTTCAAGCCACGCGGAAAACAATTTGGAACTCGATGGGATAGGGCGTGCGATGATCGTCTCGCCTTATCGTCAAACCAACCCGTTAGTCAGCATGCATTACCAAGACGAGTTTGGTGCCAATAAGGTGTTTGAGCTTGAATCGTCAGAGACTAAGCATGAAAGACATCAAGTGAGCCGCAATGGCAATCGAAGTCTGTTCTCGGAAGGGATTACCTATTCTAAGCTTAACTCACTGATGGCTCAGGGTAGCCAAATTAAAAGTACAGGTTTGACCGAGGCATTTGATTTAAAAGAGTTTAATGCTTTGTATCCTAAAGCCATTCCTCTTGGGGTGATCACTGGCGGTGATTTCCGTTTAATGACACAAGGATCTGAGTTGGAAAAACTCATATCAACGGAGTGTGAGCTTATTAGTTTATTACCGCCTTCTGAACAGACGGAAAAAGTTGAGAGTCCAGATAAGTAGCAACGAGCGCTTCATCAAAAGCGAGTCACCCCGTTTTAAAAACGAATAGCTAAGTACCAAAGCATCAAAAAAGCCGCAACGTTCATCACGTTGCGGCTTTCTAATTTATTTATATGCGCTGCGGACTATTTCGAGTGAAATTGCTCACAAGCGATCATGGTGTTCTCGATTAGGCTCGCCACCGTCATTGGGCCAACACCACCCGGCACAGGTGTGATGAAGCTTGCGCTTTCTTTCGCTACGTCGTATTCAACGTCACCCACTAGTTTGCCAGATTCCAAACGGTTGATACCCACATCGACCACAACAGCGCCTTTCTTAATCCAAGCGCCAGGAATGAAGTTAGGTTTACCAACGGCAACTACAACAACGTCTGCTTGACGCACGTGACCTTCAAGGTCTTTGGTGAAGCGGTGACATGTTGTCGTCGTACAACCTGCTAGAAGAAGCTCTAGCGTCATTGGGCGACCTACGATGTTTGATGCGCCAACCACAACCGCGTGCTTACCACGTAAGTCGATGTTGTAACGGTCAAGCAGCGTGATGATGCCTTTTGGCGTGCAAGAGCGAAGCTTAGGCATGCGCTGAGCCAAACGGCCGACATTGTAGGGGTGGAAGCCATCAACGTCTTTTTCTGGCGTGATACGCTCAAGAACGTGAGTGCTATCAATGCCTGCTGGTAGAGGCAGTTGAACAAGAATACCGTCGATCTCTGGATCGTCGTTCAGTTGGTCTACCAATGTTAACAATTCGTCTTCTGTCGCAGTGGCTGGCAAGTCGTAAGATTTAGATACGAAGCCAACTTCTTCACACGCTTTACGCTTACTTCCAACGTAAACCTGAGAAGCAGGGTCTTCACCCACTAAAACAACCGCTAGGCCCGGAGCGCGTAATCCAGCTTCAGTACGAGCTTTTACACGTGCAGCAACTTCGGAGCGAACCGTTTGAGAAATTAGCTTTCCATCAATATTTTGAGCAGTCATGAATTTCCTTAGTATTGATATTCAAGTTAGTGGCTGATGTTTTTGGCGCATTATTCCAGAAAATCTTTTTGATTACCATCAAGCAAACGTTTGCTTTGCTCTATTTTCCAACACTTATATGTTTGTTGGCCTTTTTTTACCCACTTAGATCAGAATGTTACATAAAGCCGTTGCTTTACTGATTCGAATTCGTATAATTCGTTCCTGTAGCGCGCCCTTAGCTCAGCTGGATAGAGCACCTCCCTTCTAAGGAGGTGGTCGAAGGTTCGAATCCTTCAGGGCGTGCCATTATTTAAAGAAACCCGATAACTCTCCGAGTTGTCGGGTTTTTTGCATTTTACATATCATAAAACACTTCTTTTCAAGCGCGACTCATTTTCTTCTGTTATTCGTTTCATTCGGCTTATGTAATAGAAAGTTAAAATTGTTCGTTTTTTGGGGTTTACATCATTTGGTAATAAAGCCACTATGAATTCACGAAGAATAGACAAGTAAAGCTATTAGCCAGTCGGTTTAGGAATCAAACCTTCTGATTGATGGCTGATTTAGAGGAAGCAATGGCAGGAAACAGTATCGGACAACATTTCCGCGTGACCACGTTCGGAGAAAGTCACGGTATCGCACTAGGATGTATCGTAGATGGGTGCCCACCAGGATTAGAAATTACCGAAGCAGACCTTCAAAGAGATTTGGATCGTCGTCGCCCTGGTACTTCTCGCTATACAACGGCTCGTCGTGAAGCGGATGAAGTGAAAATCTTATCAGGTGTATTTGAAGGCCAAACTACGGGTACTTCTATTGGTCTATTGATTGAAAATACAGACCAACGCTCTAAAGACTATTCCGAAATTAAAGACAAGTTCCGCCCTGGCCACGCTGACTATACGTACCATCAAAAGTACGGTGTGCGTGATTACCGAGGTGGTGGTCGTTCTTCAGCTCGTGAAACTGCAATGCGTGTTGCTGCAGGTGCAATTGCGAAGAAATACCTAAAACAAGAATTTGGTGTTGAAATCCAAGCTTACCTTTCTCAAATGGGTGATATCTCAATTGATAAAGTGGATTGGAACGAGATTGAAAACAACGCTTTCTTCTGTCCAGATGCCGACAAAGTACCAGAATTTGATCAACTGATTCGTGACTTGCTAAAAGAAGGCAACTCGATCGGTGCGAAGATTCAAGTGGTTGCGACTAAAGTGCCAGTGGGCCTTGGTGAGCCAATCTTTGATCGTCTAGATGCTGACATCGCGCACGCTCTAATGAGCATTAACGCTGTGAAAGGTGTTGAGATTGGTGATGGCTTCGATGTTGTTAATCAACGCGGTAGTGAACACCGTGACCCATTAACTCCAGAAGGTTTCAGCAGCAATCATGCTGGCGGTATCTTAGGTGGTATCTCTACTGGTCAAGATATTGTGGCAAGCATTGCGCTTAAACCAACATCAAGCATCACTGTACCTGGTGACACAATCACGAAAGATGGTGAAGCAACGCAGCTAATCACGAAAGGTCGTCACGATCCATGTGTTGGCATCCGTGCGGTACCTATTGCAGAAGCAATGCTGGCTATCGTGCTGCTTGACCACTTGCTACGTCATCGTGGTCAAAACTTTGGTGTGACAACTGAAACGCCAAAAATCTAGTTCTGCTTCGTTTTATTCAGAACAGATTTGAAACTGATTTGATAGAAACAAAAAGGGTTGCTTCGTAATGAAGCAACCCTTTTTCACATTAGCAGGATTATTCGTCCTGTTAGCGACTATCGTCGTTAAAGACAGCCAGCAGCTTAAGGCTCTTAATCCATTAATGCACTGAGCTTTCAGGATCAAGCTGGAACGAAGGTAAACGCCACTTGAATCGCACGGCCGCCATGCGCAGCAAGTAACCAACTACAAGCGTCACAATTGTCGCCGTTACGTCGTTGATGCCAAGCTCAAGCAAACCTAGGTATAAACCTGAAGCGACAAGTGCGACAGACGCGTATAGCTCTTCATGCAACACTAACGGTGTTTGACGACAGATAAGATCGCGCAGCAAACCACCAAACACGCCAGTTACCAAGGCAGACACCATGCAGATCATTGGGTGAAGACCCATAGTCATCGCTACCTTAGTGCCAATGATACTGAACACGATAAGCCCTAGAGCATCTAAACGAATGAACAAGCCCTTTAGCTTGATTACCCATTTAGCCAGTCCTGTTGTGATAACACCGGCGATACAGGTGATCGCTAGATACTGCGGGTTTTCAACCCAACCTAAAGGGTAATGACCGAGTAAGATATCGCGTACTGTACCGCCGCCAATTGCCGTTGCACTCGCAACCAACATTACACCAAACCAATCCATTTTTTGTTTGCCAGCACTGAGAGCGCCGGTCATGGCTTCTGCCGTGATGCCAATGATATACAAAACACTTAGTAGCATTGCTGTAGCTCTATAATATAGGTCTATAAATTGGAGTCTTATAGGCCATAGGGATATAAAAATGAAGCGCGAGTGTAGTAGTAAAAATGCTGATTGACGAATGAATATTTGTACCGTGAATGGCCTTTTCAGATTAGCTAAACTAATCATTCACCTCAAAGTAGTGTAATCTGGGATCAGCAATCGATTGTCACGGTAAAGTATTGGGGGCAACCCAATGCCATTGCTCGTGATAGGGCTTTACCGAGCGCTTAAAAAAAAGCAAAATGCCCCAGTTATTTTTACTTAAATTTGATTTTATGACACACCAATACTCAGACATTATCGATATCTTCAATCAGACCTTTTTTGAAAGCTTTAATACCAAACTAGAGCTAGGGGCTGATGAGCCGATCTATTTGCCTGCTGATGATACTATCCCACACCATCGAATCGTGTTCGCACGTGGCTTTTACGCCTCTGCACTCCATGAGATCGCACACTGGTGCGTTGCTGGGCCTGAGCGTCGTTTACTGGAAGATTTTGGCTATTGGTATGAACCTGACGGTCGAACGGAATCGGTTCAAGCTGAGTTTGAAAAAGTAGAAATTCGCCCACAAGCGTATGAATGGATCATTGCGATGAGCGCAGGCTTTCCTTTTAATGTCAGCTGTGACAATCTACACGGCGATTTTGAGCCAGATCGTTTGGCCTTTATGAATAAAGTACATAGCGAAGTTATGGGTATCTTTGAAGTAGGCTTTCCGCCTCGCGTGAAAATGCTCTCTGAAGCATTACGCAGCTTCTACGATGTAGAACCTTTATGTGCTAGCCAATTTATTGTGAAATAAGAGAATATTATGATTATCGAATTTGAAGAAAAACTACTTGAAGTAATTGATGCTCGCATTGAAAACGCATCAGACGATGAACTGTTTGCTGGTGGTTACTTACGTGGTCATATTTCTCTTTCAGTGGCTTCATGTGAAGAAGAAGGCATTGAAGATGTGGCTGAAGTAAAAGCTCGTATTGAACAGAGCCTAGACGACGCTCGCTCTGAACTAACACCAGCAGACCGCACTATCGTTAATGACCTTTGGGTTGAGCTACAAAACCAAGCTTAATCTCGATGTATTAATACTATCCGCTCAGTCCCTTCCTTTCCCATTTTGCTGAGCGAACTGGTTTATTTGAGACTCGTTCGAAATTTTTGAATGAGTCCGTTCATTTCTTGTGATGGTTACATTTTCTTACTACGTTATTCTAATCCCACTTAACGGAATTACAGAAAGGTCACATCATGAAAGTTATCGCATTTGGCGCAAGCACAAGTTCTACCTCAATCAACAAAACACTAGCAACTTACGCAGCAAACTTGATTGAAGGTGCTGAAGTAAAAGTCCTAGACATCAACGATTACAATGTTCCTATGTTCAGTGAAGACACTGAAAAAGAGATTGGCCAAGCGGAAGGTGCTCAAGCATTCCTACGCGACCTAGCTGAAGCTGATGCGTTTGTTATCTCGTTCGCAGAACACAATGGTCACTACCCAGCAGCGTATAAAAACCTATTTGACTGGGCGACACGTATTGAGCGTTCAGTGTTTGGCGAGAAGCCGGCGGTTTACCTAGCGACTTCACCGGGCCCTGGCGGCGCACAAACGGTACTTGGTGCAGCGACAGGTTCTGCACCTTACTTCGGTGGCAACGTGCAAGCGTCAGTTTCAGTACCAAGCTTCTACGATAACTTTGATTTTGAATCTGGTTCTATCAGCAACGAAGAGATCGTTCTACAGATTAAAGACGCGGTTGCTAAGCTGTAAATACAGCTTCGTTTAGAACATCAGTTTAGAGCAACACGAATAACAAAAAGCCCGAGCGACACAATGAACTCGGGCTTTTTAGCTTTTAACTTATTAGTTTCAGATATTCAGAAATTTCAGATGTTCAAAATAGCTGAACTAGAAACTACGGCTTTGATTTAGAATGCTTGTCAGCAACCCATCCAGCCGTTAATGCCTTACCTTTACGCAGTCTGCGTACCCACATTCGACTTGGGTGAATCGCCTCAAGCACATCAACAGGCAAGGGCAGCGGATCGCCACAGATCTGTGATGCTAATACTTCAGCCAATAATGGTGCAGAGCTCAAACCACGTGAACCCAGTCCGATAAAGCAATAAAGGTTAGGGAAGCTTGTTACCGTTTCTACATCCTCAACCGAGTCACGCTGCGGGTTGAAGTTGTGGAGATCTTGGTACTGCTCCTTAATGGCTTCAAAGTCACCAACGTTTCCGACAAACGGAAGGTGGTCACGGCTTACGCTTCGGATACCTTGGCGCGCTAAGTTGTCACTGGTATCGACATCTTTTGTCCATGCTTGGTCTGGTAGTGACCCATGTAGGCGCTCGCCATTGTGCTGCTGAACCTCAATATCAAATTCTTGGTCGATATTGGTTTTGTCGTAGTTCGCACCAATACAGTGATGACCATTGTTGGGGTTCTGTGGCGTCAAATAGCCATCAAAGCACAACACGGTTTTTAGCTGGCTGAGATTTTCCGTGGTCGGAATATGGCTCACTTGGCCTTTAACCGGAGTCAGTGGTACTGGCTGAGTTTGTTCAAACTGAGTGAACTTGTGTCCGTTTGCGACAACTACTTGGTCGTGCTTAGTTTGAATCTCACCTTGAGGTGCCTCAATCGTCAGTAACCATTGTTTTTCAGCTTCGAGCCACTCAAGTTGCGTTACTTGATGTTGATAGTGTGCGCTCACTTGGTTGCTCTCTTCTAGCTTGCCAATCAAGCCTTGAGTCAGTTGAAGAGGGCTTAACCAACCACCCAGCGGAAAGTAAACACTCTCTTTATCGACGGGTAAGCCAATCTTTTCGTTGGCTTGCTCTGGCGATAAACGCTGAATCAGGTCGGTGTGGAAGTTGCCTTCCAACATGCGGTTGAGCTTTTTAGTGGAGCCTTGATCCCACATCAAGATGTTCACGCCACACCAACTGTGATCAAATTGAATAGACTGAGCCGCTTGATTAATAAATTGACGAGCAAACAGTAATCCCGGGCCAAACACGCGAGACACGTTCGAGGTCGCTTCGCTTAATAGCGGGTAAATCGCACCTTGGTTGTTACCTGAGGCATTGCCCGCAGCTTGTGGATGTTCACAATAAAGGGTGATGTTTTTACCACGACGGCTTAGCGTTTTGGCTAATGCAGCACTGGCGACACCACCACCAATGATCGCAATGTCTTGGGATTCAGTGTGTTGAGCGAGGCCATACCAAGGTTTGATGTTGGTGTGAGCGTGCTTTTCGCCAAGTCGGCCGGCGATCATTTCTCGCTTAGTACCAAAGCCTTTGACCTTTTTCATTTCAAAGCCAGCTTCAATTAAGCCACGGCGAACAAAGCCAGCAGCGGTGAAGGTGGCGCAGCTACAATCTTGCTTAGCGAGCTTAGCCATGCCGTTGAATAGGTTTTGATTCCACATCTCTGGGTTCTTGCTCGGAGCAAAACCGTCTAAGAACCAAGCATCAACCAAACCTTCACGCGGGGTTGGTACGTTGGGCATGCAATCTTTAATATCGCCAAACCACAAATCAAGCGTGATTGCACCGTCGCCCAGCACAATGCGGTGACATTCAGGTAGAGCAATAGGGTAGTGTTCTTGGAGTTGCGTCGCATACTCGGCTAATTCTGGCCACGATTGGTGTGCTTTGATCAGATCCTCTTTATTTAAAGGATATTTTTCAAAACTGATGAAATGTAACTCTTTGGTCATCGCTTGTGGGTTATCTTTAAGAAAAGCATCGAACCATTGCCAAACTGCAAGAAAGTTCAAACCTGTGCCAAAGCCGGTTTCAGCAATCACAAAGCGGCGTTGTTCATGTTCAAGCCAACGCTCTGGAAGGTGGTTTTGCTTTAAAAAGACGTAGCGAGTTTCTTCTAAACCGTTAACATTGGAGAAGTAAACGTCGTCAAATTGGTCTGAAACTGGCGTGCCAGACTCATTCCATTCCAGTTCTGCATTAGTAATTGAAGTCATAAAATCTATCATTTTGTGATTTGAAGCGATATGTTGGTAGGGATTGTACGAATTTCTAGGAAAGCTGACCACTTTTGTTAGGCTTCTTAGTTATCATCTAGCTGAATTTAGAATTATAGGAATGTCACATGAAACGAGTCGTAATCACCGGTATGGGTATTGTTTCAAGTATCGGTAACAACGTCGAAGAAGTTTTAGCATCACTGAAAGAGGGTAAATCTGGTATTACCGCTTCAGAGCAGTTCAAGGAAAATGGCTTGCGCTCTCAAGTATGGGGTAACCTAAAAATGAACCCTGCTGACCATATCGATCGCAAAAAAATGCGCTTTATGGGTGATGCAGCGGCATTCGCTTATCTTTCAATGGAGCAAGCAATTGCTGATTCTGGCTTAACTGAAGATCAAGTATCTAATGACCGCACGGGTATCGTTGCGGGTTCAGGTGGTGCTTCATCTCTAAACCAAGTAAACGCGGTAGACATCATCCGTGAGAAAGGCGTGAAGCGCGTTGGTCCATACATGGTTCCACGTACAATGGCTTCTACGGTTTCTGCTTGTCTAGCAACTCCTTTCAAAATCCGTGGTGTGAACTACTCTATGAGCTCTGCATGTGCGACATCTGCACACTGTATTGGTCACGCAATGGAGCTTATCCAACTTGGTAAGCAAGACGTTGTATTCGCTGGTGGCGGTGAAGAACTGGATTGGTCCCTGACTATGATGTTCGACGCAATGGGCGCACTTTCTACTAAGTACAACGACACGCCAGAGCTGGCTTCTCGTACCTACGATGCAGACCGTGATGGTTTCGTTATCTCTGGTGGCGGCGGCATGTTAGTTATCGAAGAGCTTGAGCACGCTGTTGCTCGTGGCGCAAAAATCTACGGTGAAATCGTAGGCTACGGCGCAACTTCAGATGGCTACGACATGGTTGCTCCTTCTGGTGAAGGTGCGGTTCGTTGTATGAAGATGGCGATGCAAAACGTTGATGGCGTTGATTACGTGAACACTCACGGTACTTCAACTCCAGTTGGCGACGTTAAAGAGCTAGGCGCTATCCAAGAAGTATTTGGTGGCAACAGCCCAGCAATTTCTGCAACTAAAGCGATGACAGGTCACGCTCTAGGTGCTGCTGGCGTACACGAAGCTATTTACTCAACGCTAATGCTAGATAACGGCTTTATCGCTCCAAGCATTAACGTTTCGAACCTAGACGAAGCTGCTGCTGGCCTAGACATCGTAACTGAAGCTCGTGATCAAGAGCTAACTACAGTTATGTCTAACAGTTTTGGTTTCGGCGGTACGAACGCAACGCTAGTAATCAAAAAGTACCAAGCTTAACTTAAGCTTGAGTTACAGAGACAAGGTTAATCGTTAAAGGGTTGCGCTAGTGCCGATTCAACACGCACAGGTCACCCAGTAATAATGACCATCAGAACAAAGTTTTTAGACGCAGGTTGGTAAACGTGTTTTTTGAACATAGTTTTTAAATCTGGGTTTAGAGATTGAAAGGTTTCCAGAGCTTGACCAGTACTGACTTTGGTTAGTACTGGTTGAACAGACGCAAGACTCTGTCTCCTGGAGAGCGAGATAGGATCCTTTTGTTCTGGATGTTTGCCCGATTGTTTATTCAATCGGGCATTTTTCGTTTTAGCCGTTTGATCTTGGGTGTTCACTCTGGTTTCGGTTCTTGTCTGCCAAGGTTAGGTGATTCAGCCCTTTATTTATAATGTATTCCAATTGCTACTCGACACCGTGTGTGGAATTTTGCACAATCATTTCAATTCACATTTAGGTCGATAGACCCCAACAAAAGTACTCGCCAAATGAAAATCTTAATCGACGAAAATATGCCTTACGCTGAAGCGCTTTTTAGCCAGCTAGGGGAAGTGACAATGAAGTCTGGTCGCACATTAACAGCTGACGACCTAGTTGACGTAGACGCATTGATGATTCGCTCTGTTACCAAGGTAAACGAGTCATTGATCAGCAAAGCCAATAAGCTGAAGTTTGTTGGTACTGCGACGGCTGGCATGGATCACGTTGACCAAGAGTTGATGAAAGAGCGTGGTATTTTCTTTACTGCGGCGCCTGGTTGTAACAAGGTGGGTGTTGCTGAGTACGCGTTCAGTGCGATGATGGTGCTTGCGCAGCAACAAGGCTTTTCTGTTTTTGATAAAACGGTTGGTATTATCGGCTGTGGTCAAGTGGGCAGTTACTTAGCGAAGTGCCTTGAAGGTATTGGTATCAAAGTTCTGCTGAACGACCCTCTAAAACAGCAAGAGGGTGATACTCGCGAATTTACTGAGTTAGAGACTTTGCTTGAACAATCAGACGTTATTACATTACACACGCCAATCACTAAGACGGGTGAGTATCCAACGCATCACTTGATCAGTGAGCAAGTGCTGAACAACTTACGTGCTGATCAAATCCTGATTAATGCAGCTCGCGGTCCTGTGGTTGATAACCAAGCGCTAAAAGCTCGCCTGCAAAAAGCCGATGGTTTCACTGCAGTGCTTGATGTGTTTGAGTTTGAACCTGAAGTCGACTTTGAGCTTCTTCCGTTACTCGCTTTTGCAACGCCTCACGTAGCGGGCTACGGTTTAGAAGGTAAAGCGCGTGGTACCACGATGATCTTCAACAGTTATTGTGAATTTTTAGGTACTGAACAGCGTGCGTATGCAAGCGACTTATTGCCGACAGCGCCTGTACCTCAAATGAAATTAGATAGAGCTTGGGATGAAGCAACACTGCACAATTTGACTCAGTTGATCTATGATGTGCGCAAAGACGACGCCTTATTCCGTCGCAATATCGTTACGCCGGGTTCTTTTGACAAGATGCGTAAAGAATATTGGGACCGCAGAGAGTACAGTGCAGTCGAGTTAACGGGCGACGAATCTTGTAATTTAACGCCGTTATCTAAACTCGGTTTTATGGTAAAGCCAACTTTATAAAAGAGAGAAACAATGAGCCAAGAATTTAATATTGCTATTTTAGGTGCGACTGGTGCGGTTGGTGAAACCATTCTTGAAGTACTTAAAGAGCGTAAATTCCCTGTCGGTGAAATGCACTTACTAGCAAGTGAACGTAGTGAAGGCAAAACTTCCCGTTTTAACGGCAAAACAATACAAGTACAAAACGTAGAAGACTTCGATTGGTCTCAAGTACATATTGCGTTTTTCTCTGCAGGTAGCGAGCTTTCAGAGCGTTGGGCTCCAATTGCGGCTGATGAAGGTGTGGTTGTCATCGATAACACATCACGCTTCCGTTACGAATACGATGTTCCTCTGGTTGTGCCTGAAGTGAACCCTGAAGCGATTGCTGAGTTCCGTAACCGTAACATCATCGCGAACCCTAACTGCTCGACTATCCAAATGGTAGTAGCGCTAAAACCAATTCACGATGAAGTGGGCCTTGAGCGTATTAACGTTTCAACTTACCAATCTGTGTCTGGTGCAGGTAAGCCAGGTATCGATGAGCTAGCGGGTCAAACGGCTAAGCTTCTTAACGGTATGCCAGCTGAAAACTCAGCGTTCTCACAACAAATCGCTTTCAACTGTATTCCTCAAATCGATGAATTTACAGAGAATGGCTACACGCGTGAAGAGATGAAGATGGTTTGGGAAACTCAAAAAATCTTTGCTGACTCTTCAATCACAGTGAACCCGACTTGTGTCCGCGTACCAGTATTTTACGGTCACGCAGAATCTCTACACATTGAAACTCGCGCACCAATCGGTGCAGATCAAGTGGTTCAGCTTCTAGAGAACACAGAAGGTGTTGAAGTATTCCAAGCGCTAGACTTCCCAACTCAAGTTCGTGATGCAGGTGGTAAAGACCACGTAATGGTTGGTCGTATTCGTAACGACATCAGCCATCACAGTGGCGTAAACATGTGGGTTGTCGCTGATAACGTTCGTAAAGGCGCAGCAACAAACGCAGTTCAAATCGCTGAAGTTCTGATTCGCGATTACTTCTAAGCTTTATTGCTTTGATAAAAAAGCCTCACTCTTTAGTGGGGCTTTTTTAATCGATTAAAAATATTGTTAGTCAAATTGTGTGAAATTGCTGCGAATATTGTTGCTGCAACACATTTTTTGTTTTCATCTCTATAGTTTTACGTCATTTATCCGATATATTTAATAGATCATCACTTTTCCGAATTTAAGCACCTAGCTGAGCCTTTTATGTTTCAAATTTTCAAGCCGTGGTTAATGCCTTTTGCCTTTATCATTGCGACTCAGATTTCCGTTGTTCGTGCAGATTCCATTCGAGTTGTAGGGCCTAATGGCCAGATACAATCAGCGCCTACGTTTTCAGAACCACTTCAAAGAGCGCAATCAAATAGCGCTGAGCCTTCACGTTTCTATGGTCCAACTCGCGGCTCAGAAACATTGTGGTCTATTGCCTCAAAGTTACGCCCTGATAACTCCGTTTCAGTCCAACAAACTCTGTTGGCTATTTATCGCTTAAACCCACAAGCGTTTGAAAACCAGAATATCCATAGCCTGCTGCCTGCGAGCAATCTACGCGTGCCTTCTTTAGAGCAAGCACGTGCAAGCTCGACGCAGCAAGCTATCAACATCATGAACTCACATCTTGCTAAGCTTGATGCTCCTGCAAGTAAGCCTGTCGCTTCAAAACCCAAAGCGCCGAGTTCTGATGCGAAAAATGTTACTCCTGCTAAGCAAGTAAGCACTACTGAAACTGCTAAAAAGCCATTGTCTCCAACTCAATCATCTCTAGCTCAATCTGCACCAACCCAAGAGATGAACAAGTTAGAGAAGCAGCTAGAGCTTTCAGAAACTGAACTGCTGTCACTTGAAGAGAAAAATCACCAACTTCGTTTGATGTTATCGAATGTTCAATCGGAAGTGGATGAGCTAAAAACAGAGCTCAGTGATGAAGACCGCATTCGTAGCGAAGTGGAAAAGCTGCTTGATGAAGAGCGCAGAAAGAACGCCGAAATTGAAAAGATGGCACCAAGTGTCATGGACGAACTGTTATCGAATGGTTGGTTAGTGGCGGCTCTTGCGATTATTCCAGGTCTGCTCATTGGTTTGATCGTTGTGATGCTGTTAGGCCGTCGTTCTAAAAATGATGAGCAACAGCAGACGACTCAAGAACAACCGCTCCAGCCAGAACCAAGTACCGTTGCACCTATTACATTGGGCGACGAGATGGACGACCTTAACGAGCTGTCTTTAGATGATGACTTGTTTGGTACGGAAGATGACGCCAACAAGCTGTTTGACGATCAAGCGCTAGCCGAAGAGGATGATGTCTTTGCTGGTTTAGATGAATCTGATCTCGATTTCAATCTAGATGGTGAAGACGATGACCCATTTGCTAGCATTGGCGAAAACGGTGATTTAGACACCAACTTCGACGATCTAGATTTAGACAGCAGCAACGGCATTAGTGTTAATGGCGAAGAGAAAGCGCTTGGCCTTGAAGAGATGGAACGTGCGCTAGACAAAACAGCGGAAAGCGCCGTCGATACTGATGATGTCGACTTTGATCTTTCTGATGATAACGCAATGTCTGCTGATGACATTGAAGCTTTACTATCTCAAGAGTCTGAAACTGAAGATCTCGGTTCCAACGAGCTAGACCAATCTTTATTAGATGATCTGTTTGCTCTTGATGACGAAGATGACGACAGCTTCGATATTGATGCTCTGATTTCGGAAGAGCAAAGTGATTCGCCTTCTAGCACTGAAACACCAGCAAGCGATGATTTTGACATCGATGCGCTTATCTCTGAGCAACAAAGTGAGACTAAGCCTGTTGATTTGAGCAATGACGATTTTGATATTGATGCTCTAATCTCTGAACAACAGTCCCCTGAGCCAGCTTCACCGACAGCGAATGATGATATTGATGACATCTTTGCCCAAGTTGCTGCTCAGAACGATCAAGCGAATGACCCTTTCAACCTCGATAGCGACGATGAGATTGCCACTAACCTAAACAGTGGTTTGGCGTCTGATGATGATATCGAAAACATTCTGTCTCAGTTCGATAAGCCCATCGTAAATGAAGAACCTCAAGACAGCGTTGATCTGCTTGATGAGCAACTGGCAGGCGATGACGTAGACCTAAGTAACTCGACAGACCTTCTTGATGAGATGCTAGGGGACGATTCGGATGATGAGTCTGAAAGCGAACCTCTTGGCTTTGATTCTCTGTCTGAGCTTGAAGAGCTTTCTGGTTTATCGACCGATGATGACCTCAACATCGCAGAAGACAGCACGGAAACCTTGGATGAATTAATAGGTGACTCTGACGACGATGATTTCGAACTCGACGCCGAAAGTACCGACTTATTGGATGATTTCCTTGATAGTGAATTGTCAGATGATGAGCTTTTAGCGGATGCATCAAAATCAGAATCTCTAGACCCATTTGATGACTTACTGACAAGTGGCATTGAAGACGAGCTTGAATCTGAAGATAAGACGTTTGATAAAGAGTTAGACGCAGCCTTTGGTTTGGACAACGCCAATGAGGAGCCTGAAAAGGACTCAGACGTTGAGCTTACTCCGTTAACCTCTGAAGGTGAGCCTGAGCAAGATCCGGACATTAGTGAAACACCACAACCTGAAGTCGTTACTGATGAATCGTTAGATTCTGAAATGACTCAAGAAAGTTCTGACATTAAGCCAGAAAATGATGAAGCCTTTAATCGTGATGGTTTTATCGATGATTTGTTCGGTGTCGCACCGGCAACGGATGCTTTGCTTGATGACTCGCTAGAAACAACAGACGAAGCGTTGATTGATGAGTTAATGACTTCTGATGGCAATGATTTGTTGCCAGCAATAGAAGAGCCTGTTGAACCATCAATTGACAATACGGTTGAACCAGAGCAAGCGTCTCTTTTAGACAGCGACGAAGTATCAGCGCAAGAAACCGCATCATCGGTTGAAGATGATGAACTGGATATCGACTCGCTGTTATCTGAGAATTCTGATTTTGACAAACCAGATTTTGAAGAGCGAGTTAAAGAAGAAACCGCACAACAAGAACCAGAGCCGAAAGAAGCCGACGTACAAGAGCAAGCTTCGCCATCGTCTTTGAACGATATCTCTGAAGATGAAGAAGAAACGGTTGAAGACTGGTTAGCTGAAGCCATCGACGATGTAGAGTCGCCAGCGAACATTGACTCTGATTTTGACTTTGAACCGAAAATCCAAGGTAGCGATCAGCTTGAAGATGTCGTTGAATCCTTGCCAGAGCCAGTTCGTGCTGCAAACATGCCAGAGATCATTCCAAATGAATTTGGTGTGCCAGAAGACGATGATTGGCTGATTGAAGATGAGGCGTCTGAACCAGAAGCATTAGCGGAAACTGACGTAACACCAGAGCTAGTGACACCTGTCGCTGAACCGAAAGTTGAAGCTACACCACAAGCGGAAGTAGCAGAACAAGCTGAAGTTCTAGGACAAGAAGGCGAAGAAGAATTCTCGTTTGATGACTTCGAATTGCCAGAGTTTAATGAAGAAGATGCACTAGCGGAAGCTGATGCTGAATCAACACCAGAACCAGTAACGCCAGCTATTGATGCTCAACCAAGTGTTGAGCCTCAAACTGAAGCCCAAGTTATAGCTCAGGCGCAAGACGACGAAGAGTTTTCGTTTGATGATTTCGACTTACCAGAGTTTAGTGAAGAAGACGCACTAGCGGAAGCTGATGCTGAATCAACAACAGAGCCAGCAACGCCTGCTATAGACTCTCAATCAAGTGTTGAATCGCAACCTACCGCTGAGCCTCAGTTAGATGCTGCACCACAAGTTGAAACTGCGAAACCAGAAAGCGAAGAAGAATTCTCGCTTGATGACTTCGAACTACCAGAGTTTGGTGAAGACGATGCGTTAGCGGAAGTGGTGAGTGAACCAGATGAAGCACAGTTAGAGCAAGACTTAGCGCCTGACACAGAGAAGTTCGAGTTCGATGACCTTGATCTTCCGGAGTACGATGAAGAAAGCGCAAAAGCAGACTCTGTTTTAGATGATATTGAGCAAAGCAATGCCGAGCCGGTGGCGGAAGCCCAAGGCGTAGAGTTCGATGAGTTTGATTTACCGGAATATGGTGAAGATGAAGCCATCTCTGATGCGTTTGCTGAGAAGCCAACACCACTGACTTCTTTCAGCCCACAAGGCGAAGAGCAAGATGCGTTGCATGATCTGTTCTCAAATCCGCAGAGCTATAGTCAGGCTGATGATTTCTCGAATGCTGAAGACTCTGAACCGGCTGGTTTTGCACAGCCAGAACAATCACTGAGCGCGGCTTCAGAGCCAAACTCAACGCCTGCAGCGGTTCAAGACGAGCCACTAGAAGGCTTTGATGACTTTGATGAGACAGCATTAGCTGAGTTGCTTTCTGAAGATGTTCAAGACTCTGTCGACAACATGTTCGATAAGCCATTGGACGCAACTTCGATTGATAGCGCAGGGTTAGATATTGACGCCATGCTTGAAGTCGGCGGCGAAGACTGGAAAGGCTTTAACCTAGCGCCAGAACAACAATCGAGCATGCATAATGATGTGCCTGATGACCAACAAGAGATTTGGGCATCGGCTGAACAGCAAGCTGAACCGAAAATCAAAGAAGAGAATTGGGCTGAACAAGACAATCTAACCGAATCAGGCAACAGTCGTGATAAGCAGTACATGACGATTGATGAGCTAATGGCTCAAGTCGAGCAAGAAGGTGAAGAAGTCATTAATCCAGACGATGAAGAGCTTAAACTGGATGTGGGTCTTAACGAATTCCCTGATGTTATCGGTGATATTGGCAATTATGATGTCGACAGCAATGCAGAAGCTGCGGGTAAGCTTGATTTGGCCAAAATCTACATCGAGATGAGTGACTCGCAAGGGGCAATTAAGCTTCTAGAAGAGGCAATCGTTGACGGCAGCGATGATATTCGTCGAGAGGCAAAAAATCTTATCGATACGTTAAACGGTCGATAAATTTACAAATCAGAAAGGGTAGCGTTGGCTACCCTTTATTTTAAGGCGATACAGAGCGCTATCGTTTCATTTGGTTTTTCAACAGCATCGTCTCGGTCGATGCTGATTGTTTATTGAAGTTTTAGCCCCATCCTATTTGGGCTAGCACTGATTTCCGTATATACTTCTCGCCCATTTTCAAAGAGAACAAGAACATGAAAATTGCTTTAGGTATTGAATATAACGGTACCCACTACTTTGGTTGGCAGCGCCAACGAGACGTGAAAAGTGTCCAAGAAGAATTGGAAAAGGCTCTTTCAGTTGTCGCGAATCACCCTGTAGAAGTTATGTGCGCAGGTCGTACAGATGCCGGTGTTCACGGTACGGGACAAGTCGTTCACTTTGAAACTAATGTCGATCGTAAAATGGTGGCATGGACAATGGGCGCGAATGCCAACATGCCAAAAGATATTGCGGTTCGTTGGGCGACAGAAGTGAATGAGGATTTCCATGCTCGTTTCTCGGCTACTGCCCGCCGTTATCGCTACATTATCTTTAACCATGCACTACGCCCAGGCATTTTGAATTCAGGTGTGAGTCATTATCATGGTCATCTTGATGAGAAAAAAATGCATGAAGCGGGTCAGTACTTACTTGGTGAGAATGACTTCACTTCGTTCAGGGCAACACACTGTCAATCTCGTAGCCCATGGAGAAACATGATTCACTTGAACGTGACTCGTCATGGACACTACATTGTGATCGATATTAAAGCGAATGCGTTTGTTCACCACATGGTGAGGAATATTACGGGTAGCCTTATTGCCGTAGGTAAAGGTGAGCAGAAACCAGAGTGGATCCAGTGGCTTTTAGAAGCTAAAGATCGAAAAGTAGCCGGCGCAACTGCAAAAGCGGAAGGTTTGTATCTGGTGGATGTTGATTATCCTGAACATTTTGAGCTACCACGAGAGCCAATTGGTCCTCTATTTTTACCGGATAATTTGAACTAAATGTGAGACTTAGGTTCAAAAATTATTACGGTTTAGTGCGTAAGATAGTCCCAGAAAATAGGTACAACCAGTTTTTTATCTACAGTCGCTGTTTTATGTGCTTTAATTCCCACGCATAATTCCCAAATTTATTTCTTTCGCAATCAAGCGGAAGAATCGAAACAAAAAGGTCTTCCATGAGTTGGCTTGAAAAGATTTTAGAAAAAAGCAACATCGTAACATCTCGTAAAGCGTCTATCCCTGAGGGTGTTTGGACGAAATGTACTTCTTGTGAGCAGGTTCTGTACCATGCTGAACTAGAGCGTAACCTAGAAGTATGTCCAAAATGTGACCATCACATGCGCATGAAAGCACGTCGTCGTCTGGATACATTCCTAGACAAAGGTGAGCGTGTTGAACTAGGTGCTGATCTTGAGCCACAAGACAAGCTGAAGTTTAAAGACTCTAAGCGTTACAAAGAACGTATCTCTGCTGCTCAAAAAAACAGTGGTGAAACAGACGCATTAGTTGCAATGAAAGGCGAACTATTGGGTTTACCTATCGTAGCGTGTGCTTTTGAATTCTCATTCATGGGCGGCTCAATGGGTTCTGTTGTTGGTGCTCGTTTCGTGAAAGCGGTAGATGCTGCTATCGAGAACAACTGTGGTTTAGTGTGTTTCTCTGCAAGTGGTGGTGCTCGTATGCAAGAGGCATTGATGTCTCTAATGCAAATGGCGAAAACCAGTGCTGCGCTTGAGCGTCTATCTGCGAAAGGCCTACCGTTTGTTTCAGTTATGACTGATCCAACAATGGGTGGTGTTTCTGCAAGTTTGGCAATGCTTGGCGATATCAATATTGGTGAACCAAAAGCACTGATCGGTTTTGCTGGACGTCGTGTAATCGAACAAACGGTACGTGAAGACCTTCCTGAAGGTTTCCAACGCAGTGAGTTCCTACTAGACCACGGTGCTATCGACATGATTGTTGACCGTCGTGAGATGCGTCAGCGCGTTGCAAGCCTTGTTGCTAAAATGACCAACCAGCCTTCACCATTAGTAGTTTCTGTGAACGATTCACCGAATGAAGCTACTTATGAAGTACCAGAAGCGCCAGAAAAAGGGTAAAGTACCTTCTAACAAACCAACTTAATTATGGTTATGAGTTAGATGAGTCAACAACCTATTCCTCAAGCCACATCCTCTTTGGAGATGTGGCTTGATTATTTATCAAACATCCACACAAGCGCTATTGATCTTGGATTAGACCGAGTTCAGGCCGTCGCCTCTAAGGCAAACCTCACCAAACCTGCTCAACATGTTATTACTGTTGCCGGAACCAATGGCAAAGGCTCAACATGTGCACTGATGGAAGCGATTCTATTGGACGCTGGTTACTCAGTTGGTGTCTACAGCTCTCCTCACTTAATTCGCTATAACGAACGTGTTCGTATCAACGGCCAAGATCTATCTGATGAAAAGATGGTTCAGTCTTTCGATTTCATTGAGAAAGAGCGTGGCGAAATCAGCCTGAGTTTTTTCGAATATGGCACTTTAGCGGCGTTACGTGCATTTCAAACTGAAGCGGTTGATGTTGTGCTTTTAGAAGTGGGTTTAGGCGGGCGTTTAGACGCGACCAATATCGTTGAGCATGATGTTTCTGTGATTACTAGTTTGGCTGTCGACCATGTTGACTGGCTAGGTGATGACATCAATGTGATTGGTTTTGAGAAAGCGGGCATTTATCGTAGCGGTAAACCCGCTATCTGTGGTCAACCCAAGCCACCAGCTACGGTTGCAGCGCACGCTGATGACATTAAGGCTGAGTTCTACCAAGTCGGTATTCAATACACTTATGATGTTGACGGTGATACGTGGAACTGGCGCAGTGGTGCATTCCAACTAGAATCGCTACCTATTCCAAGCCTGCCGTTACCTAACGCTGCAACAGCGTTGATGGCATTGGGCACATCAGAGCTTAGTATTAGCGACGTGAACGTGGTTAACGGCATGAAGAATGCGCAGCTTCCTGGGCGTATGCAGCAAATTAGCGAACAACCGGTGATTGTGCTTGATGTAGCACACAACCCGCATTCTGCTGAGTACTTTGCGCAGCAAGTCGCGAAGAAGTATGCAGGCAAAAATTTACACGTTGTAGTCGCCATGCTTCATGACAAAGATATCCCCGCGACATTGGAAGTATTAGCTCCAATAACAACACATTGGTACCCAGCTTCGCTGAACGGCCCACGAGCCGCAACAGCCGCTGAATTGTGTCAAAGCTTACCTGAAGGTGTAGAGCGGTATTCAAACCCTGTTGTAGCGTTTGAAGCGGCTTTAGCTTCTGTTAAAGGTGACGATGTTGTGTTGGTTGTCGGTTCTTTCCATACAGTGGGTGAAGTATTGGAGCATTGGCAGAAAAAAGGAAACTAAATGGCAAGTAAATTCCAAAGCCGGTTAGTCGGCACCATCATTTTAGTGGCCATTGGTGTGATTGTATTGCCCGATGTACTAGATGGTAAGAAGCTCCACTACAAAGAAGAGTTTGCAAGCATTCCAATTAAGCCTGAGCTTGATAGTAATGTTGAAGTGTTTGAAGTACTCGATCCCGTTGAAGATCAGATAGCGCTACCGGATTCTCCTGTTGAGCAAGTGGTTGAAAGTGGTCGTACTGATAATTCAAACACGCAAACCGCGTCTTCTTCTAATGATAAAGAAGCAGACAAAGTGGCAGTTGTGGTTAAGCCGGTACCTGAAAAAAATGAATACCAAGACAGTGCTTGGATTATTCAATTGATGGCTTTGAAGAATGCTGACAACGCAAAAAACGTTGTTAAGGATCTGCAAAAGCGCGGTTATCAGGCTCACACCAAGCAAGAAAAAACTTTTACGCGAGTAATTATTGGCCCGGATGTCTCTAAATCCAAACTTGAGCGACAAATTAAGGAATTAGAAAAAATTACGGGTTCAAAAGGCCAGTTGCTCAAATTTAAACCGTTAAATCCATAAGAAAACGTTTGCGTCAGCATTTTTTCTGTTAAAATGCGCGCCAACTTAAGATGAAGAATTCATGAATTGGTTAGATTTTGTCATTTTAGGCGTGATCGGCTTCTCTGCCGTGATCAGTTTAGTTCGTGGTTTCGCTAAAGAAGCCTTGTCACTCGTTATTTGGTTTGGAGCATTTTTTATTGCTAGCCAGTACTACGCTAAATTAGCGATGTACTTCACCAATATCGAAGATGAGATGTTTCGAAACGGAACTGCGATAGCAGCATTGTTTGTTGCAACGTTAGTTGTGGGTGCCTTAGTTAACTATGTCATCGGTCAACTAGTTCAGAAAACAGGCCTGTCAGGTACAGACAGAATCCTCGGTGTCGTCTTTGGTGGCTTACGTGGTGTTTTGATTGTTTCTGCAGTGTTGTTTTTCATGGATGCGTTTACTGCATTCCCAAGTTCTGAGTGGTGGAAGAATTCGCAATTGGTTCCAGAATTTAGTCGAATCATTGCGCCGTTCTTCGAGCATTTACAAGCAACATCTAGTTTCTTATCTGGCGCGCTCTAGCGCCAGTTAATGTCGAAAAATCGAGGATTAGGACATGTGTGGTATTGTTGGAATCGTGGGTTCAACACCTGTAAACCAGTCTATTTATGACGCTTTAACGGTATTGCAGCATCGTGGCCAAGATGCCGCTGGTATTTGTACCATAGAAAGCAATCGTTTCCGTCTGCGTAAGGCGAACGGTTTAGTAAAAGATGTTTTTGAAGCAAAACACATGCAGCGCCTACAAGGTGAAGTTGGTATTGGCCATGTTCGTTATCCTACTGCGGGTAGTTCAAGTGCGTCTGAAGCTCAGCCTTTCTACGTAAACTCTCCTTTTGGCATTACGTTGGCGCACAACGGTAACCTGACGAACGCAAACGAAGTTCGTGAGAAGTTGTTCGAAAAAGACCGTCGTCATGTAAACACAACCTCTGACTCTGAAGTTCTACTGAACGTATTAGCTCATGAGATCGATACTGTTAAAGGTAACGTAACTTCAGATGACGTTTTCCGCGCTGTGGCAAATGTGCATCGTACAATTCGTGGTGCTTACGCCGTAACGGCGATGATCATCGGCCACGGTATGATCGCATTCCGTGACCCACATGGTATTCGTCCATTGTGTCTTGGTAAGCGTGAAGTTCAAGGTAAAACAGAGTACATGGTTGCGTCTGAATCGGTAGCACTCGATGCTGTTGGTTTCGACTTCATGCGCGACGTAGCACCAGGTGAAGCTATCTACGCAACGTTTGACGGTGAGCTTTTCACTAAGCAATGTGCAGACAACCCACAACTAAACCCATGTATCTTTGAGTTTGTATACTTTGCACGCCCAGATTCATTCATCGACAAAATCTCGGTTTACAGCGCACGCGTTGAGATGGGTGAGATGCTTGGTATGCGTATTAAAGAAGAGTACGCAGACTTAGACATTGATGTAGTTATTCCAATCCCTGAAACATCAAACGATATTGCGCTACGAATCGCTCAAGCGATCAATAAGCCATACCGTCAAGGTTTCGTGAAAAACCGCTATGTTGGCCGCACATTCATCATGCCAGGTCAGCAACAACGTAAGAAGTCGGTTCGCCGTAAGCTCAACGCAATTCGCTCTGAGTTTAAAGGTAAGAACGTTCTTCTGGTTGACGATTCTATCGTTCGCGGCACAACATCAGAGCAGATCATTGAGATGGCTCGTGATTCTGGCGCAAATAAGGTCTTCATGGTTTCAGCTGCTCCAGAGGTTCGCTTCCCTAACGTTTACGGCATTGATATGCCGAGCGCGACAGAGTTGATTGCTCATGGTCGTGATAACGAAACGATTTGTAAGCAGATTGGCGCAGACGCCTTGATTTTCCAAACGCTACCAGATCTGATTTCTGCAGTGGGCATGGGCAATCAAGACATCTCTCGTTTTGATACTTCTGTATTTAACGGCGAGTATGTAACGGGCGATATCGACCAAGTGTACCTAGATTTCCTAGACTCTTTGCGTAATGACGACTCAAAGGTTCAGCGTGAGATTCAACAAGATCTTGCTAACTTAGAGTTACACAACGAAGGCGCTTAACTAGCGTTTCGTTAGTCATACAGAGTTTCGCTAGCGATACAGAAAATAAAAAACCAGAGCATCGGCTCTGGTTTTTTGTTTATAGAGAAGGGGATTGACCTTAATGAATGTGGTATGCGATCACAAAATCAATAAACAATCTCACTTTCTCTGGTAGATGGTCTTTGTGGTTATAAAGCATGTAAATATCACGAGGGTTAGCGCTCCAGTCTTCTAAAACTTGCACTAAGCTGCCATCTTCAATGTATTCACGAATCATCACGTCAGGCATCAGGGTGATACCTAGGCCTTCTGAGCACGCTTGTCTTACGACATTAAGCGCATTGGCGTTGAAACGGCCTTTCTCGCTATTCACCACCGTCTCTTCATTCGAATTACTCAGCTGCCACTTAATCAGCGGGTAGCCTTTGAGTAGCGAATGGTTCGCTAGCTCTTCAGCATGGCTTGGAGCTGGGTTCTTCGCTAAGTACTCAGGGCTCGCGATAAGAATATCTTTGACTTCACTGATTTTTCGAGCGATTAGGCTTGAATCACGCTGAGGGCCGACTCGGAAAATTACGTCCCACTCCGTTGGATCCAGCTGATCCGCTTGGTTGTTCATCATCAGCTCAATATTGATATCAGGGTATTGAATCATGAATTCACTGAACATTGGCATCATCATGCGCTTGGTCAGGTTTGAGGGTGCCGTAATACGAATCTTACCGGAAGCGCCTTTGCACACGTCAGTTAACTCTTCTGCAGTAGAAGAGAGACGTTGCAACAGCGGAGAGCATTCATTGAAGAAACGTTCGCCTGCCTCTGTTAAAGAAAGTTTACGCGCGTGTCTATTGAGAAGCCTAAGGTTCAAAGAATCTTCTAAGGCTTGGATGCGTCGTGTGATGGTCGCAACCGGAATCATAGTCTTGCGCGATGTTGCGGTGTAGCTCCCATTTTCAACGACGAGTCGAAAGAGGTTTAAATCATCTAATTTCATAAATCCAGACACATTTGTTTACAATCTCATCTAATTTATACGTAACAGTGAGATCAATGTTTGCGTTACGTCAACTCGTTGCACTATTTACAAGTATTCCAACCCTCGTCACGAATTACCAGTAAAGAGTGCAAATTTGTGTATTTAGCATTTTATTACTAAGTTTTATATTAGTTCTTAGAACAGATAACAATAATAATTCGACTTAGTTTTGTGAGGTTATAGATTATGTACAAAACTCACAGTCAGCCAGTAATGACCTCGGCTCAGGAAGTAATTAACCAAAAATGCGTGATGTTGGTTGATGATGATCCTATTTTTCGCCGTATAACCAGCGCGTACCTAGACAAGGTCGGTTATAAAGTGGTTGAGGCTGAAAATGGACTGGACGCTTTGCAGAAACTTAGAGACTCAGCCCCAGATTTAATTGTGTGTGACTTATCAATGCCAATACTTGATGGCATAGAGCTTGTGGAAGAGCTCAGTTTAGAGTACCCGTCACTGCCTATGATCGTTGTGTCTGGCACTGATGATATGTCTGACGTGGCGAAAGCCTTGCGATTTGGTATTAAAGACTTCTTGGCGAAGCCGTTAGAGGATCACCGTCACCTAGGAAGTGCGATTGCGAATACATTGACAGATTCGTTCGATAACATTTCAGACCAACGAGATTTTTCGAGCCAATGGTTCTGTGTGGATGATGGGGGAGAGATCCCTGAAGACCAAGAACTGCATTGGCACCTGAATTACCTTCAAGATAACCCAAGCGCAGCAAAAGACTTACTGCATGCGCTGCTTCCAGAGAAAGATACGCGACAAGGCTCATGGCGTTGCAGTTACCGGTTACTGCAATCAACAGAGATGATGCCACTTGTGTTTGACTATGCGTGGATGATGAACGGGCAGTTTGCTTTTTACCTCGTCGATTCATCGTCGTCTGATAATGGCGGCTCCGCGACAACATTGTTAGTGAGAGCGCTGTTCCACGATTACATAAGAAACAGAAAAGATTTTAATGTTGATCTCAAAGATATTGCTGAAATCTTAGAGAAGGGGATTCGTTGCTCTAAATGCTCCACCCCAGTGAATGCCTTGTTAGGTGTTGCTGACCTTGCCGAGGGAACCATCTCCATTTTGCCTGCGGGTCTAGACGGGCAATGGTCGAATGGTGAATTGAATCAATATATTGCAGCAGGTGAGCGCTTGGGTGAGAACTGCAAGAAGAACTTTATTACGCGGGACCTTCCGATCGAACAGGGCTGCCAACTGTCGTTGAGCCTACTTGGAGCGGCAAGTTTTAGTTTAGACATACACCAAGGGTCTACTGATTAACCCTATATTTCCTCGGTTTTTGTGAATAATTGATTAAGGTATAGTTGCGCAAATGGTGTGGCTATGCCTTTTTTGTTAAATGTCGATTTAGCAAAGCGGGTTTGGTTCGCCGGATACTTACCTTCACTAACAAAAACAAGAAGCAATCATGGCAGATAACAAAGACTTTCAAGACCCGTTTAATGTATTCTACTTTTTAGGATTTTTAGCCGCATTTTTAATGATTCCATTGCTACCAGCAACACTTACGTTGATCCGTGTATTCAATGGTTACGCAACATTCTAGTTAAGCTGTCGTCGCCGATTGGTGATAGCTAACTCAAGGAGGCCACAATTAGCGTTCGAGTTTTAAGCCTCAATATTGCTGGTGGCCTTTGTATATTTCTCGCAGTTCTAGGGATAGTTTTGCCCGTTCTGCCAACCACTCCTTTTCTCCTTCTTGCCAGCGCATGCTTCATGCGAAGCAATCCGAAAGTTCATAAATGGATGCATGAGCACAAAACGCTGGGTCCTTTGCTGAACAATTGGTATCAACACGGTGCCGTCACCAAACAAGTTAAAACGCGTGGCGTATTCTTTATCTTGTTGAGTTTTGCGTTATCCATCTACTTTGCCCCTATCATTTGGGTCAAGGCTTTCCTAATTTGTGTACTTGTTATTCTTCTCACATGGTTTATGCGACTTCCAACCCATGAGTTGGTTGCTGACAGCAAAGAAAATCACTACCATTAAGCCAGTGTGCCTGCTTGTATAGCGGGCGTTTATTATTTCAGCAATCAGAGTTATGACTCTCGTTGCAATGAATACCAATCGTACCTTTCCTTAATTCCGAGCGTTGATGTTTGATTCGTTAACGAGAGTTTGGAAAGCGGCCTAATGAAGTGCATAAGATTATGAACACAGAAAAAATCTCTCTGATCAAAGCAAGCATCAAAAGCATTCCTGATTACCCTAAAGCGGGTATTTTGTTCCGTGACGTAACAAGCTTGATGGAAGATCCAGTAGCTTACAAAGCGACTATCGACCTGCTAGCGGAAACATACAAGGACATGGGCTTTACTAAGATCGTTGGTACTGAAGCTCGTGGTTTCCTATTTGGTGCGCCTTTGGCACTTGAGCTAGGTGTTGGCTTCATTCCTGTTCGTAAGCCGGGCAAGCTGCCTCGTCAAACTGTGGCACAATCTTATGAGCTTGAGTACGGCACCGACACTCTAGAAATCCATACTGATGCTATCGTTGAAGGCGATAAAGTGTTGATGGTTGATGATTTGCTAGCAACGGGCGGTACGATTGAAGCAACAACAAAGTTGATTCGTCAGCTTGGTGGTGTGGTAGAACACGCTGCATTTGTTATTAACCTTCCAGAAATCGGTGGTGACAAGCGCTTACAAGGCTTAGGTCTAGAAGTGTTTAGCATCTGCGAATTCGACGGTCATTAATCCTTTTCGGAATTATTCATGAGCTATCTTGCGTTAGCGCGAAAATGGCGACCAACCAAATTCAAAGAAGTGGTTGGTCAAGCCCATGTTTTAACAGCATTAGAGAATGCCCTTAGCCAGAATAGGTTGCACCACGCATACCTGTTCAGCGGTACACGAGGTGTTGGTAAAACAACCATCGGTCGTTTGTTTGCTAAGGGACTCAACTGTGAAACAGGCATTACCTCAACACCTTGTGGTGAATGTGCAACCTGTAAAGAAATCGATGAAGGTCGCTTTGTTGACCTGCTCGAGATCGATGCGGCATCACGAACTAAGGTAGAAGATACCCGCGAGCTTCTGGACAATGTTCAGTACAAGCCTGCACGTGGTCGCTTCAAGGTTTACCTAATCGATGAAGTCCACATGCTTTCTAGGCACAGCTTTAATGCGCTTCTAAAGACCTTAGAAGAGCCGCCTGAGTATGTGAAATTCTTGCTCGCAACAACGGATCCACAGAAGCTTCCAGTAACGATCTTGTCGCGTTGTTTGCAGTTCCATCTTAAGCCGATCAGCGTTGATAATATTCACGAGCAGCTCGATCATATTCTTGAACAAGAAGATGTGACGTCTGAATCTCGTGCGCTTGGAATGATTGCTCATGCTGCTGATGGCAGTATGCGTGATGCGCTAAGCCTTACAGACCAAGCTATCGCATTGGGTAATGGCAATGTCGTAACAGATACTGTTGCTCACATGCTCGGAACACTGGATACCGACCAAGCTATCCACTTGCTTGAAGCGATTAGCAGTAAGCAGCCACAGCAAGCGATGGCGTGTATCCAAAGCCTTGCTGAGAACGGTGTTGAGTGGGATGGTTTGCTGAATCAGCTTGCGGCCCAACTGCATCGTCTTGCGATGTTCCAAGCTTTGCCATCTACATTAGATAAGGCACAGCCTGACGCTGAGAAGCTTGAACTACTGAGCAAAGCGCTTAGCCCACAAGACATTCAACTCTACTACCAGATCGTGTTGAAAGGTCGTGAAGACTTACCATTGTCGCCAACCGCTCGCGTTGGTATTGAGATGGTGGTTTTACGCATGTTGGCATTTAGACCAGCTGAACAAGCGGTTGCTACGGCAATCTCGACTCAGTCGGCAAGCCCAGCGCCAGTTCCAGCAGCTCAAGCTCAGAACGTTGCTCAGTCAGTGAGTCAACCTGCGCCAATGGCAGCTCCGAGACAGCCTCAGATGCAACAACAGGCGCCTCAACAGCAAGCTATGCAGCAGCCACCCGTGCAACAGACTCCGCAGCAGAATCCAGCACAGTATTCAGATTCGCAAGGTTACGCTGAACATTCAGGCAACCAAGGTTATCCTGAGCAGGATTACCCGCATAGCCAGTATGACGCGCCTCCTGCTTATGATGAGCGTCCAAGCTACGGTGCAGAGCAGCCTCAGCAGCAACAAACGAATTATCAAAACCAGAGTCCGGTTCAACAGCCAAGCGCTGCACCTTCTGCTCCGCAAGAGCAGCCAGCGCGTGCAACTTCGCCTGTGAGTGGTTTACGCCACCAATTACGTTCTCAACGTAGAGGCAGTTCGGCAACAGAAAACAAAGGCTCGGCGCCAAAAAAGGCTAAAGCGACACCAGCTAAAACTTCAGTTCTTGATCGAGTTGCTCAGCAACACGGTGGTTCTGAGCGGGTGTCGCCAGCTTCTTTATCATCCTCTTCGACAGAAAATGTGACCAACGATAATGAACCTTATCGCTGGAAACCGTCTAAACCTGTAGTGAAAGAGGTGAGCAAAGAGCTTACACCTACTCAGATCAAGCGTGCGTTGGAGCATATTAAGACACCAGAAATGGTCGATAAATTGCTTCAAGAGTCGATTGCTCAAGATGAATGGTCAGCCACGATTCAAAAGCTAGAGACAGCCAAGCTTGTTGAACAGTTAGCATTGAACTCAGTTTTTACTAAAAACGACACATCAATCACTTTAACGTTAAGAGCGAGCCAAGCTCATTTGAATACCGACCGTGCGCAGAGTGAGCTATTGCAGTCTCTCAATACTGTGCTTGGAGAAGAGTGTCATTTGAGTGTTGAAATCGGTGATGGTGGAGAAACGCCGCTAGAATTACGAGAACGACTGTATCAAGGTAAGTTGAAAGACGCGTTTACCGCTTTAGAAAACGATGCCAACGTACAGTTCATTGAAAGACGTTTTGCCGCTGAACTCGACAGAGACAGCGTTCGTCCTATCTAGAACGTTTTCTTGTTTAGTGACCGGCGTATCATCCCAGATAAGCAAATCTGAGAACTGAACATCGAGGGGTTGAATCACACTGTTTTAACCCCCATTTAAGCTCGTATAGCTTAATTAATTTTAATAAACCAATTAGACCAGAGAGTATTAACATGTTTGGTAAAGGCGGTATGGGCAACATGATGAAGCAAGCCCAGCAAATGCAAGAGCGCATGCAAAAGCTTCAAGAAGAAATCGCAAATATGGAAGTTACAGGTGAGTCAGGTGCTGGCCTTGTAAAAGTAACGATCACTGGTAGCCACAGCGTTCGCCGTGTTGATATCGATGAAAGCCTAATGGAAGACGATAAAGAGATGCTTGAAGATCTTATCGCTGCTGCTTTCAACGATGCGGCTCGTCGCGTTGAAGAAACTCAAAAAGAGAAAATGGCTAGCGTAACTGGTGGAATGCAACTTCCACCAGGTATGAAGATGCCTTTCTAAGTAACTTATTCTTAAAGGTTAATTCAGGTGGTGGTTTGTGTTGAACAGGCTATTACTTGAACATTAGAACGGTTAAATATGCGTACCAGTCATATGCTGGAGCATTTGATGGAGGCCTTACGTTGTCTACCTGGGGTTGGCCCCAAGTCGGCGCAGCGTATGGCCTTTCATTTGTTACAGCGCGATAGAAAAGGCGGCCTACAGTTGGCTGAAGCTCTTAGCCAAGCAATGACCGAAATTGGTCACTGTAATGAGTGCCGTACTTTTACTGAAGAAGATACTTGCCACATTTGTACCAATCCTAAACGTCAGGAAAATGGTCAAATCTGTGTAGTAGAGAGCCCTGCAGACATTGCAGCTATCGAAGCAACTGGCCAATATTCAGGTCGTTACTTTGTATTGATGGGTCATCTTTCACCACTTGATGGTATTGGTCCAAGCGACATCGGTCTTGATGTTTTGGACTACCGCCTGCGTCGTGGTGATATCTCGGAAGTAATCCTAGCGACTAACCCAACAGTTGAAGGGGAAGCGACAGCGCATTACATTGCTGAGCTATGTAATGCCCATGAAGTGAACGCTAGCCGTATCGCTCATGGTGTTCCCGTTGGTGGTGAGCTAGAGCTGGTGGATGGCACCACGCTTTCGCACTCCTTACTCGGTCGTCATAAGATCTAAAAAAGCCGCTTGGTGAAGCATCACTAAGCGGCTTTTTCTTTTATTGCTTTAGACGTTTTTCAGCGCTTAATCTGAACCTCTTACCGCTTTGTATATCATCGCGCCAATCACGGCACCAATAATCGGTGCAATCCAGAATAGCCACAATTGCGAAACGGCCCAATCACCGACAAATACAGCCACGCCGGTACTTCGAGCAGGGTTCACAGAGGTGTTGGTTACAGGAATACTGATAAGGTGAATCAAGGTCAAACAGAGACCAATCGCAATGGGTGCAAACCCAGCAGGCGCTTTTGAATCAGTTGCGCCCATGATCACGAATAGGAATACCATGGTCATGACCACTTCACAGACCAGTGCAGCGGTAAGTGAATAGCCGCCCGGTGAGTGTTCACCGTAACCATTTGAAGCAAAGCCAGATGCTGCAGCGTCAAAACCAGCTTGGCCTGAAGCAATCACGAATAACACACCACCCGCGATAATACCGCCAATGACCTGGGCAATAATGTAAGGTGCGACGTCTTTGGCATCAAAGCGGCCACCGCTCCAAAGACCTATTGTAACAGCAGGGTTGAGATGACAGCCGGATATATGGCCAATAGCAAAAGCCATGGTGAGTACGGTTAAACCAAACGCGAGGGAAACCCCGAGTAAGCCGATACCTACATCGGGAAAAGCAGCGGCCAAGACGGCACTACCACAACCCCCTAACACCAACCAAAATGTACCGAACATTTCTGCGATATACCTATTCATAACGATCCTTATTAATCTGTACCAGTATCAACAAGATAGTTTAGATTTCGAAGAATTGTGAAATCTTAGATATATAGGAGGAAGAAAAGGTCAGATAATCTTAGGTAATGGCTTCTAACTCGATCAGGTTATCAAGGGCTTCTTGGTCGGTTTTACCACAAATGACAGGGCAAGCTTTGAATTGGTGACATACCTTCGGGCGTGAAGGTTGACCAAATAATTTGCAGAGATCTTGCTCATTTAATTGGATGCAGCGTACCCCAGCAGGCTTACCATTAGGCATTCCAGGAATAGCAGATGTAATACTTGGAGCGATACAGCATGCTCCACAACCTAGGCGACATTCCATCAAATTAAACTCACTAAATAACAGGGTGCGCGATAGTAGCAAAAAATGATGAGAGTGACAGCTGTTGATTGAATCAAAGAATGAACAATTATTATCCTTGAACTTTTTATGGGCTAGCGGTATAACACGCACCCCAGTAAAAGAGTAAGAAGTAATCCTATGACGAATCCATTTTGGCAAGAAAAGACACTAGAACAGATGACCGAGAATGAGTGGGAATCACTTTGCGACGGTTGTGGTAAGTGCTGCCTACATAAACTAATGGATGAAGATAGCGATGAAGTTTACTACACCAATGTGGCGTGTAGCTGGTTAAACGACAAAACATGTTCGTGTAAAGATTACCCGAACCGCTTCACTTCAGGTGAAGAGTGTTTGAAGCTGACTCGTGACAAGATCGATGAGTTTCACTGGCTACCAGACACTTGTGCTTACCGCCTTTTATCAGAATCTAAGCCGATTCCTGAATGGCACCCGTTGATCACCGGATCAAAAACAGAGATGCATGCAGCAGGTGAAAGCGTTCGTAACAAAGTGGTATACGAAATCGATGTTGTCGATTGGGAAGACCACATCCAAAACTTACCTGAATGGGCTAAAAAGCGTTAATTAACTTTTAAAGTTGAGAATCCATACTAAGCTTCACTGTAGTTTGTTATTGCTCAGTGAGGCGTGGTATGGATACCTACTACCAAATTCAAATTTCATCTATCCCTAACTTCGTTTACAAGAAACCTTTAGTGTCCATTGATGAGAATGGTGAACCCCAGGTTACCTACCGTGCCAATGGCAATACGCTCCCAATCAAGAAACTCCCCTTACTCTATATCGCTGGGTATGACGACAAAGACAACCTAATCAGCTACCAACCATTAGACATGGTCAATGAGTTCTTATTGTCGAAAGCAATCGATGATGGCGTACTTGAGCTTGGTACAGACGCACAGGGGCTTGCCCATTACTTCAGTTTTGTATTGGACAAACAGGAAGGGTGGGATGCTGAATACGATGAAGGGGACTTTGACCCTATCTATGATGACCCCCGTCCAGAATGGAGTATCTTTCCTCGTAACAAACAAGAACGGGTAACATACCAATATCGAGATGGAATAAAGCAGCTCGCTATTAATGGCGTATTGGCTAAAACAACGGCTAGGCAATATATGAGTAGTGTTGTTGGTTTCTACAAACACTGTCTTCGCCAAGGTATCCGCTTTAATAACCCTCCCTTCCAGTTTGAGACAGTGAATATCCATTTCGCAGCATCTGCATCCAGTATGAAAGCTTACCAACGTAAGCAGGTACATACGACGGATATGCGGATTAAGTTTTCTAAGTCATCACGCAGTGGCGGCACAAACCTCAGCAACTTGCGCCGTGATCTAAAGCCGTTTACTAATAATGAATGGAACATCCTGCAAAACATATTAATGAAGTCCCGTAGGGTAGTTCGTCATGGTGACAATAATAAACTGCATTCACTGCCTATTGAGTTTTGCCTACACCCAATGATTTGCCGCAATACAGGGTTACGCCGTGAGGAAGCAGCGAGCCTTCATTTAGGGCAGATAGTTAATCCTGAGACCATGATTCAGGATGGCAAAGAGGTGTTTAAAAAGCCTGTTATGGACTTGGGTGTCGGTGATAAGTATCAGTCACTCACAAAGACAGCTGAGGGCTTCGCAGAGAAGAATAAAAGCCGCGTTACCATTATCCCCGCCGCATTGATGAAGATGCTTTACGATTACTCGCAGTCTGACAGGTATCAAAAGCGCCTTGAGAAATTCAAAGTATGGTGCAAGGAGCAGGCTGAGGCAGGTCATACGCATTTCTTTGAGGGTGATGATGCAATCAACCCCGAACTGGAATACCTGTTTATTACCCAGTCTGGGAAACCCATGTTTACGCGGTTACAAGACTTTACTGGGCGCTGGGTTGAAATACGTAACACAGCAAACCTAACCCAAGGTCTTGACCAGCCTATTGTCGGCTCTATACATAATCTGCGTTCAACATTTGCCGTGAATGTATTCCGCCACCTTTTAAATAAAAAGGATGAGCGTGGTAACCCTTCAATCACACCCGATGATGCATTGGATAGGGTGTCAGTGTTGCTAGGCCATGAAGATAGGGCGACGACGATGGAATACCTGAAAATTGCACAGGATATGCCCTCTGCCGATGAAATCTACGAGGATGTACTGGACTATATTGGCGCTTTTGATGATTTGGAGGTGGCAGTATGATGCAGGGACGTAAGCGTACCAAAATTACAACAAAGAAGACCAGCGCACCTATCATCCCACTTCGTTTTGAAGATATGGTTTTAGATTATGGCAATGGACGTAAAGCCTACACTCACCGGCTGCGCTACCGTCATGTCCCGACAGTGAAACAGATTGAATCAGGGAGTGGCGTGTTGGCGAATCGGGATGGTATCGTTAGGGAAATTCACCAACGGCTAAACTCCTTACCTGAAAACTGGTCAAAGCAGGGTTATTTTTCTGGGCTTGTTACCTACTTCCTGTATCTTGATGGCATTGGTTATCACGGTGACCTTTTTACTAATGCCGTCATGATTGATTGCTTAAAGCACTTCAATAAATTAAGCGAGAAAGGTGAGCAGGTATCGGCAGCAGCGCAAATTAAAAGCGGCTTATCTTTCTTATTAAGGCAGTGGAACAGAGAAGCTGACCTTAAGGTACTGCCAGAAGTTGCGGCACTCCCTTTGGTTGCAAATAAATCGTTTCATGTGGAAACAGAGCTGAAGCCGTTATCCAAAATATTGGTTAAAGGCGCTGTGGCCTTTCAGGAAGCGATTGAGAACAATGAGTTGCTAGATATTCATCCGTTCTTTGATGAAGAGCGGTTTGATGAACAAGCAAAGCGTAATGGCTGGACATTAAGGCAAGGTGCAGACAAGAAAAAGGGCTTCAAGCAGTGCATGAGATCCATATCTGCAAACCTAAAGGATGCCTCGCTTCCACATGAGCGACTTCATCGACAGGTATTTTATAATCAGGCATCACGCAATTGGTTTTTCGTGTTCTCAATGCTGACAGGCATGAATACATCGGTGCTCGCTAACGTACAGCATAAGGATGTTTCATTTAAGAGTATTGGTAGTGGGCGGTTTGTTTTTGACGGTGAGAAGTTCAGGGCAGGCTATAAGGATTTAGATAATAGCGCTGGCTTTAGCCAGCGAACTAAAGAGTTGATTACCCGATGGCTAAAAACATCTAAAGTGATGTACCAATCACTGGGTATCCCGCTGTCAAATGAGCTGCCGCTGTGCCCTTTCTTTAATGGCAATGGTGAGGTTTGGACATTCAATAACTCTTGTACAAATATTGGCTACATCAATACTCAGCTTGAGAAGATAACTGGCTTAACGGTTAGTACAAGCCGATTCAGGGCAACAAAATCTGATGTACTGATGCGAGTCACTGAGGATATCTTCCTTGTGTCACAGGGGCTGAATAATGAAATAAATGTTGTCG
Source organism: Vibrio sp. 10N.222.55.B11 (assembly GCF_041473705.1). Classification (NCBI taxonomy): domain Bacteria; kingdom Pseudomonadati; phylum Pseudomonadota; class Gammaproteobacteria; order Vibrionales; family Vibrionaceae; genus Vibrio; species Vibrio sp. 10N.222.55.B11. Next base: position 165,085 of record NZ_JBFRST010000004.1, on the reverse strand, counting down.
CCCGACGCTACTCTAGTGGTGTTCAGGCAGACCATGATAACAACCTTAATGCCACGATGGGTGCACAATACGCTATTGCCAAGGGGGAGGATATTGGAAAAGCCATCGAGGGTGCAAAGGCGATGCGCAGCGATATTCTGTCAGATTATGATTATAAGAATTTGCGCAGCCGTGAAAGCAAAGAGCAGCCATTAATGACAACGCCCAGTGGCATCAAGTGCGCAGGGGCAACACCAGAGAAGCTTATTGCGGAAGCAAGGCGCATGAAGCAGTTGGGCATCGATTTTTCCAAAGATACGGGACGTTGCACGGATTTTCTTGCTTGCTTTGATTGTGACAACCATAAATTAGTGGCGTCAGAAAATGATATCTGGTTGATGCTGTCATTTTTAGAACAAATCGAAGACCTCAAAGAGATGGTGGCAAGTAATTCCGCACCGAAGGATGAGTATTTTGTGGTGGAGGGGATATTGAAAAAAGTCCTTCTCAGGCTGAAACAAAAAGCACTTAAAAACTACGCTCAAGCAAAACAGAAAGTGGATGACGGTGAGTACCACCCGCTTTATCAAGACCGAGCCAGCGCAAGCCAATTCTTTAAGGGGTAATTTTATGTCTGAAAAGCTTATACAGCTTCGCCAAGAACTTGTTGAAAACCCGTATGTGACGTTTGACTCTGACGGGAAAGGTGTTTCTCGAGTCTTTGATGCAAAGTGGGATTTCCACGCCCTGAACCAGAATGTGAAAACAGTTTCTTTTAGGCATATTGGTGAGAAGTATCGCCTTGATATTCAGTCTTACCTCTATGCGCTGATGCAATGGCAAAAGAAAAAGTCAAACTCCAATTCCCATACGGCTGTTAGCTCGTTGGCAAATACAAGGAATCGATTAAACACCATCGCAACACGCTGGGGAAAAAGTGATTTCAGCTTGCTTTCGAGCGAGCGAGAGTGGAAAAAGTGTACTAAAGCATTACATGGGGTTGGCGGTGTAGGTATGTGCCAACACATTGCGTCTACGATTAATGCATTGAATAAAGTGGGTCTTGTAACGCGTTATGTCCATAAACGGGAGTATACCAAGTGGGTTAACCCTGATGCTGGTAACGGTCAGGCCATTGCATTTCCTGAAGCGATTCATGTCAGTATTTTAAGGACAGTTGTTGAGTTTGTGGAAACCTATCACCCATATCGCCATCAGATTTCAGAGGCGATGGAGAAGCTATACACCTATCAGGATGAAATGTTCAACGTTGAGCTAAAAGCACTCGATGTAAGTGCCCTTAACGTGAGGCAAATGACGGCATTCACCATAAGGATGTCACGCAGATCAAGAAGGTGGCCTGAACGGAAAGCCATTCCTAACTTCTCCTTTCACAGGCGTGGAAATTGGTTAGGAGCAATGCTCAGGATGTGCTTTATCTGTATTGGCTTATTCTCCGCCGCCCGAAAGGAAGAGCTGCTCTCCATGAACAAAGAGAGCTATGACGATACATTAGCTGCTGTGCCCAAGGTCTCAGGGTTTTCGACAAAGGGAAATAAGGGTGAAAGAATTTATACGACGTGGAATACTGCCCCTATCGCAAAGCTGGCACTGGAGCTAGCTTATGACGCCACGCAAGCCGCGAGAAAATACAGTTTAGAACGACTGGATGACGGTTTTCAACATGGTCTGTTAACCCAAGACCAATATAATGCAAAGAAACAAGACCTTGAAAGTGCCTTTATTTCTTCTGACATCCCTTATGGCAGTGAAGCGCTCATAAATAAAGCATCGCTAAAATACAGTATTGGCGGGGCTAGTGATGCATTGAATATGAAAGAGTTCAACATTACTGCGACCGCCGAAGACGTTGACGAATTCGACCTGTTAAATCCAGAACGAGCAGGAAGTTTAAAGATTGGAGGCGGTTTACCAAAGCTTAGTCCACATGGCTTACGAAGGAGTTTTGTGGTCTTTATGGTGAAGAACCGACTGGGCAATGCGCTTACAGTAAAATACCAACTTAAACACCGCAATATTAATATGTCCAACTGGTACGCGAATTATTCCGAACTGGCGCGTACCAACCAACTGCTGATGGATACAAAGTTAATGAGTGAAGTTGATGAAGCCATTGAAAACTCAGCAGTGGACGCATGGGATGAGATTTACAATGTATCCGATACCTTAAGCGGTGCAGAAGGTGAGCGCATAGCCCAGAATAAAGCAGAGCGGCTAGCACAAGGGGAAGAAATTGTTATGTCCCGAAGTGAATTGCTCGCTTTGGTAAGGTCTGGTGAGAAATCCATTGTATTACTTCCTACAGGTGGCTACTGCACCAACCGTAATTGTGAGCGCCTTTGCTCACTGATGGATATTGTTGAAGCCCCCTGTGAGCATAAGGTAATCACGGATAAAGCGGCTAAAAGGCTTTCAAGGGAGCGGGACAACCTCATTGCTTCGTTCCGGGCAATCAATGATATGGGTGATTATGCCAATGAGTTGATTCTGGATGCCAGAAAAAAGAAGATTCAGTCCATTGAACCTACATTGGTCAAACACAGCATCCCATTTGATGGCTTCAATGATGATATTAAGGCGGTATGGTCATGAAAGTTGAGTATAAGGCAACCTGCAAGGCAGAAGGGTTACTGGTCAATGCATTTCAGCGACTATTAGATGGTAAGCCGCTTCATGTTAAGGCAACGGGCAAGCTCACGTTAAACCGAATCAATAATGAAGCCCAGCTCGGCAATAGCTATGTCCATAAGTTCAAAGAGTTCGTGGTTTACGCTAAAGCTGTTATCGACGAATACAATCTCAACCGTGATAAGGCGATGACAACAGGCTTAGATATTGAGCTAGATGTCCCTTTATCTGAGATTGATAGGCTAAAACACGAATTAAAAAAAGCCAATGAGCTTAAGGATAAATACAGGGTGCAACGAAACAATGCCGTGGAGGCACGGAAACAGTTAGAGGCTGAAAATGCTAGGCTGCGTTTCAGGGTGTTTGATTTACAGCAAGAACTATTAAGTGAAAACTCAGTTGTGACGCCAATCAAGTAGCGTTCTCTTACGCTCAAAGTGTACTGGGGCTAGGATCGTAACTCGTTTCTGCCCCGAAATGAGTTGCGCCTCAAAGTTCAAATAATGGTGCTTTGTTAGCTTTGACATACCAAAAGTAATGAGTGGCAAAAGGCAAGACCTGACCCTAGACAGTTCTTAGAAATACAGGCAATGACATAGGAAGAACATTTTTAGGCTTACCCGCTTTAATTTCCCTAACCTGAATGACACCATCAAACGTGCCAATAGGACTATCGGAACGGATACTTACGAGCACTTTTAGTTCATGCTCTTGCTCACTGGTGTCTTCGATAATAGAAGGTTGAACAGATATCCACTCCTGCAGCGCAGGTACAACGTGCAGCTTAGCCCCTTCAACCTCGGGTAAATTATATAAAACCAAATCAAATATCTGAGTTTGCCCCTGCGACATCTGAATATCCAGAACGCCCATATTCCAAGACACCTTGTCCTTAGCGAACGCACTCCCTACGGGCAAGATTAATAGTATTAACAATAAACAACGCATCTTCACTTCTTTAAAATTACGCAACGTTGTCATTATAGTGATGGCTAAAAAATAAACGGATATTACACTGTGTTGTCACAAAATATGTGATCAAATTATAGAAAATTAGGTTGAATAGTAATGCTTAATATAAGATCGGCTCTGATGGGTGTGCCAGTAAAGGATTCATCTGCGAGATACACTAACGTCGCAATCAAAAACATGATGCTTGCAGCATGAGCTTGAATAAATCTGGTTAACTTTCAGATAGTTACAATGAGATTTCCAGTGTTAGCTTGCATAAGATTGCATTGAAAAACTTCAAATTTCCACGAACTAAGGAACAACTCGTAGTAAAATCACCACCGCCTATACATCAATTCTCGACAAAATCGCTTGGTGATCACACATTAAAGCTCGGCCCTGCTAACAGTTTTTTGGACATAAATCATTTTGAGAAAACATAATATTAGCAATTCATGTATAACTTCAAATATTGGAAAATAACATACCTTGCTTAGTCTTGATTGTGCTGAACAAGACAGAGTTTTCGAACTTGTTCACAATAGGTATTAAGCGCTGTCTTTGCAGCATTTAATACCTATCTATTCAATATTACAGGCACTTTGCAGACCATATTAGGTTGCTGGAAAGAGCCAAAAGGCAAAGTTCAGAAGGTGTTGTATTAGGAACTCCACTCACACCACATAGTGAACTGAATGCGCTTACTGTATCTGAGTGATAAAAAACATTACATGTAAGTGCTTCCGGAGTTATTTTTGTTGCAAAAGAAGCGACACAGTTCGCGTCGGCATCACAAGCATTAAAACAAGAGTTGTTCAAAATAACATCTTGTAATGACATTGTACTTTGGCTAGCAATATAACCGCCTTCTAGCTCGAAGTACGACTGATCTAGCGTGCTATTGTAAACAATGCTCAAGAGCCCGTTGTCTGGTGTGTTTGCACAACTTTCATATCCATTGCGACCATCATCGTAAAAATCATTTTCCGCAATTCTTTGAAGTGTACCTGTGGGAACAGTATGAGAATTTGAGGGGCACCCTTCAGGATATCGGCCTAATGTAGCAAAAGCTTCACAAAAATGTTGATGATTAAGCGCCACATCTAGGCTTTGAGTTGTTTGTTGAGTAGTAGAACAGTCCTTAACATCCCAAACACCATCAAAATTTCGATCTTCATCAGGATCATTAATTCGGTTTTGATTGGTATCCCAGCAATTTATACCAGCCAACCCTGTAGTTCCAGCTTCACCATTATCACCGTCTAAAGGACATCCTGACAATAAAGCAGTTAAAGTAGCTACTATTAGAGCTCTATCAAATCGTATTTCCATATTGAATCCTTTCAATTTAGAGGTTTAAAAAACAACAAAATAACCAATTCACTAATGACATTAATCTCGATGGTTAACTGCTCTCTGATGGGGCTAGTTAGCTTCGGAGGCTCCATGCTTGAATGAGTATACTATGGAAGGGCGTTGTTGATCAATTCTCCCCTAAGAGCGTAGTAACCCCAAGGGCTGCGAGCAATTAAGCAACTTCATTTCTTACGGGCATACCTAGTCTTATGACTTTGTTCATGACCTTGACACCAGCGAGGATTTCACCAACCTGAGCATTGTAAGATCGTAGACTCAATGTAGCACTATTGAGTTGCTTATATCGGTACATGGCTGTCTCTGAAATCGCTCTTTGATGATAGTCATTATCGCGTTTCCACTTGGCTAACGCATTGCATTTTAAGGCTTTAACTGCTTCATTTCTTGGATGCCCTTCCTCCCACAGCCCTGCATTTGAGCGAGGAGGGATAGTTGGTTTGCATCCTTTGTTCTTCAAGACTTTATGACAGGCTTTCGTATCGTATGCTCCGTCTGCTGACACTTGATGTATCTTACGTCTTAATGGGTTGAGTAACGTAGGGAGAACTTCGTTATCACCTACCGAAACAAGGCTAACTTCAGCACCAATTACATCATGGTTTTTTGGGTCTACAGCAAGGTGCAGTTTACGCCATGTGCGCCGCTTTTCTTTGCCGTGCTTGCGAGTTTTCCATTCACCTTCGCCAAACACTTTTAGACCTGTCGAGTCAATCACGACATGGGCTACAGGACCACGGCTAGCGCATTTTAATCCCTGACTCCAGAAGGGCTGAGCGATAATCATCATCTAGCCCTGCCATTTTCTTTTTCCTTGCCATACTAGCTGACTTAGTCGTGTCTTGTTTGAACAGTGATCTGCTCCAGTCATATTAGACACAAGCATATACGACTTTTTCCATACCTTGAGTAATTTATGCTTTGCTAAATTAGCTATCTCGCTAAAATGGAAGTGTCCAAAAGCTTCTCGGATTGAATTTTTACCCGTGGCACTTTCTAACTCGAAAGTGCCCCTAAATTGTTTTCGCCAAAAAGTCTAAATTCACATGCGAGTGGGTTTTGAGCAAATAGAACTAATCTGAAACCCAACACTCACAAAGAACAAAAATGGGTGTTAGAGTGCGGTTCTTAGCTCAAATGAATTTGCTAATTTTTGCACTGTAAGTCGCTTTGAAAGCGTCACAAACTTACAAGTCGTTATGGCAGCAACTAGCCTTGAACAAGTATCTAAAATCTTCGCTATGAGCGCTTGAGGTGGTCTGAGGGCTGTTTTTGATAGCAAACTCACACATTTATTATAATAGGAATAATAACTACCAATATTTCTAACGCCAAGCGTTGGGAATCTGTCTTAAACGCTTGTATAAAACTACTTCGACGGTTTCGCTTTCTCTCCAAGGTGTTGAGTAAACCTTAATAAGTAACCATCTGGATCCTGTATAAGAAACTCCCGTTCACCTGATAGCTTTTCACCAATGTCATACCATGTTTCTTTTAAGTCACGGAAGAAAGGCACCTGAGCTTGTTTTAACCTCTTAAGCAATGGCTCTAAATCTGATAGCTCTATTTGAAAATTAATCCCACGTCCTAATGGAGCGACTAACTCGCCAGTATTCCAACCTGAGTCTGTGATTTGTTCTAGCATGATTTGAACCTGTTCTTGTTCAAGGTATACAAAATCAGGGTTTTCTCGTTTAATCCGTACAGAGAAGCCAAGTACATCGATGTAAAATGATAATGACGCTTCAAAATTGCTTACCGATAATTCGGGAACCATAGGATTCCAGTATTCTTCCATAATCTATCCTTGCTATATGCTGTAATGCCGCCTGTGATAACGCTTTCTATACGGCGAGAGGCCGTATTTAGACGCTGGTTTATGCCTATCTAATCTTTCACGGTCAACAGAAATTGAAGGAATGAAAGCGATTAAATGGTTGTACTGATGAGGTCTATTTAACGGCACTTAGTGCGAACCTAAACATAAACCAATACTTTTGCTAGTGCGATGTTACTCATCGCACTAGATCTTCACAAGTAAATTTGCCATACCTGTAATTATTGATGGTTTTCTAATTTAGCAAAAGCACTGGCAAGGTTTTGTCCAGAACCTTCTCAGGCACCATATTCGTAACTCAGAAATGCCCCATTATTTGGTAGACCTTTCACTCATTCATATCCTGTTCACAGACTTTTTCCATATTAAAAGTTATGCGACACAGAAAATATCCCCAATGATTTCCCTCACTAGTCCATTGGGTTAGATTGAAGCTTAAAAAAGAAAGAGCTTATTGCCGATTCATTTAATGCTGGTGTAAACTTGTAAGACATTGGAGAGAGTTGGTGTAAATCATTGGATAGAATGACATTTTTCACTAGGTTAGAGCGCCAGATTCTTTCTGGTAAAAAAACTGCAACGATTAGAGATAAATCTGAAAGCCATTATTACCCTGGACAGGTTGTTGAAGCATTTACTCTCGAAGATGAGCGGAAAATCTGCAGACTAGAAATAGTTGATGTTGAGAATGTTGAGTTTGAAAAGCTCTGTAGAAAACATGCCAAAGCGGAGAATTTACCATTTGTTTTTATGCTCAAATGGCTATTACGAAAGATATACCCAACGGAATCTAGTTTGTATTTTGTCAGCTTTAAAGTTGTTGGGTAACTCATGGCACCTTAGTATAAACATTCATCCGCGGCAATCTGTAACTAAGAAATGCCCCATTGCGTACTTAGAACACATGAAGACATCATGAGAATGATTTTGGCGACAGCTTGTTGCCAAATTGTCCAACACCTATTTTTGCAAGAGGCTATTGCAAAATTGCGGTATAGGTTGCTTCGTAAATTATTTATGCCCCAAGACGTGTTTAGAGCGCATGAAACCAATGTGAGATTTATTTGTGCAACAAGCTGCATTGCAAGTTCCAATCCCAGTTTTGCAACAGCCTGTTGCAAAAATCACTATGAAGCACTTCTGCTCCAAATTTTCTTACGATGGGTTGACCTTACAGTTCTGTTAAGCATCATTTGACCAACTTTTTCCTAATGCCAGTAGAGTGTCTAGCTGTTTCAGGCCTTGCCATATACATCAATATTAGACTTAGCGAAGGTGAACCATCTGGCTCTAGTTCATCAAGAATTTTAAATGATGGAGAAATTAAATGCCTAGCGGTCCCCCCTAGGTCTCAACGGACAATAAACAGTGTTTAGAGCAATTTTGAGGTCAAGCACAGCTTTCAGTAGCCCACCTTATAGTCAATAATTTAGGTGAAAAATTGGGGGTTTCTACGCTGTTTAAATGCGGATAGAATTTTATGTAATCCCTCAGCTTCTAGTAAATAAATGTTTATCTCTGTATCCATATCAGCTGCAGCAACGAAGTCATCGGGGAATGCAGGTGCAACATTGATCGACTCGATGCCCGTTGGCTTCACAGCGCTTAACATATGCTTTAACTTGCCTAGATGTTGAAGAGCATTTGGAAAATTGTCAATTTGTCAATGACTTTGTTTCACCAACGATAACATCATCATTTTCTAACGAAATGATGATGTTAGCTTTGTCTTTAGCTGTATTGATATCTTTTCTCAAATCCTCATCAACAGTCATGCCTAGTTGCTCTAGAATAGAACGAATCGCCTCCTCAAGTTTCACACCGAAATCTGCTTCTTCGATATCAACACCTGCTGATTGAAGTCCTTGAAGGTCATGACAGGCCAAAAGGTGATAGTTTTCGATGAGTCGATCGTTCAATCTGATGAGTTCGCTCTTAAGCGCTTAAGACAATCAACTTATTTTTTCTAATCAGATATAAATAATTTGGAGTAATTGCTCTAAGTTATTTATATCTGTACGACCTCACGTCGTACGCCCCAAATGATTTAGAGTTAGTAGTCATTTAGGTCATATTAATATGAATCGCTCCTGCTAAAAATGCTCCGTTTTCATGATGCTTGTCACTTAAGTATTGCCTAATATATTTATATGGACTTGTTATGATTCAACATACTCAGATGTATCCCATAATAACGATAATAACCAATAATATTGCTGCCAATAAACAACAACTCCATCAGCACAGCGATAGGAGAACCTACAAGATAATTGTGTATTAGCCAGAGCAAAGTTCCGAAAATCATTAATTGACGTAAACGTTGATCACTTTGACAAAATGCAGCAGTGGTCTGAAATAGCGTTCCGCCAAAACTAAGCAAACTGATAAAGTCAACAAAGGTCACCACAGTGATCACTACCGCAGATGTTAAAAATAGGAGCATCAATTTTTTTGATGTAGTAAAAATGCTAGTGAAATAGCGAACACTCGCGAGTAACATTAAGCTTGCAGCGGTCCATTGTTCTAGTAGAGCAAAGTGGGTGCTAATCAGGATGCCTGATATACATAAGCAACAGACAATTTTTTGTCTTTGTTTAAATTGAAATGATATCAGATCGAATACAATGGCGATTGCTATCAATACTTGGGACCAAAGAAATGCCGACATGCTTCCCTCCTACAAAATTTATGATAAATATGGAGGTGGGATTATGCGTACATATCCCAAAGTAGGAATTAACTAAAGTTAATTCCTACTTCTTATATTTAGTTTTTAATTCTGGCTTTCAATCTCGATAGGCTGACAGGGCTGATACCGATATAGCTAGCTATCTGAATGTTATTAAGTTTGATTAACCAATTTGGCCAATACTGCAGTAAATGCTGGTACCTTTGCTCAGGGGTGTGGAGTAATAGCAGAGCCTCTTTTTGCTCTTTGAATATTAACTGTTGTTGTAACAGTGTGACTTTGGCTTGTAAGAACGAAGGCAATGTCAGTAAATTCAAGGGGATTCTTATCACTTCTGCTGTTGTAATTGCTTCAATTTGATATTGGGCAGACATTTCCTGTAACCAACTTGAATAGAGGAAACATAGTTCACCTTTAAAATAAAACTCTTTGCATCGCTCCTGACCATTCTCACCGTAATGACAAGCTCTAAGTATACCGGACATGATAAAATAACCATAGTCCTGCTGAGATCCCTGTGCGAGCAAAATATCTGATGGGTTCAGTGAGAGCAATCTAAACTGAGTTGACAGGGATTTAACCGCTTGAGGCGGAACACCCATATCAGAAAAATAATCAGTCACCTCTGTGAACTTGCCCAACATAAAACAGGTTCCATATTTGCTTTGTTTCGCCAAGACTAACACATTTAATCACTAGAAATATTTAAGATACTAATGATTATTGGTGTAATTCAGTGGTGAAGTGAAGATGGCGACTTGCTAAGACGTTTTCAATACAAAACCTTATCTAGAGATATACAAACTGAATTAATTTTCTAAATCGTTTATGTCCGTGCGACCTGAAGTCGTATGAAGCGTTGTTCACCACGACAAGAGTGAACCGTCTGTATCACCAGATGACCCTAGGTTCCTGAATAAAGCAGCGGAACCGACAATGTAACGAAACTCAGATCTTACGCTGAGTGGGAACGGAATCGTGAGAGGATGTTCCTCCTGAGAACCACAATTCGGGTGAGTGCTAGGGAGTCAATATGATGAATGTAATGTGAATCCATGTAAGGTGCGTTATACGATGAAGCAGCGGAAGTGGTTAATACGCTGTAGCCAAAATGGCAATGAGAGTCGGAAAGAGATTGGACATTACTCTTTCGTGATCAGCGTACTCTTCGCACTATAGTGGGCATCTAAGTTGACATTTTTACGCAACATACGGAACAGGGTAAGCCTGTATACCTCCCTATGGGAAAGCAACCTGTGAGGGTTGCCGATAGGTATGCAGGTAAAGGAGGCTAGAGAAAGCGAATGCCCCTTTGTAATGAAGGGGATACAGGTTTATATCTGGCGCGAAAGCGAGCTGACTTCTAGCTGGTCTCCCGTTGCGAGATAGCTTGAAGAACTTTATTAAAGAAGAAAAGCAAATGATGATTTCGAATGAAATTAGTGCGTCTTCTGACAACGAACCGTGGTTTCTTATTCACTGAGTGACCATTGGTCAGTTTTAAAGCTTTAAGTGTGTATCGCAAAGGTAATTTATTTACTGGGTGCTTAACGGTGCCTTTGTGGAGGCTTGAGCCGTATGCAGTGAAAGTTGCACGTACGGTTCTGAGGAGGGAGGCACCTGGCAACAGGTGCCGCCTATCCGACAAGGGTGTGCTTCGTACACTGTTAGAACGTTGTTAGAACGTCTTTGCCCCAAACCTTGTTAGATCAAATGCTCTACACATTTTTGAATACTAGCGTTTTCTCTACAAAACCTAATATCAAGTTCATGGCTGATTTACTTACCATCTTTACTTTATTTTCTGTATATCTACACAGTTTATTAAGTTTGAATATGGAAAGTGGCATGTTTTATTGAGTGTTTGGTCTCGATTTGTCGATAGCTGATTTTGTAAACCATTGTTTCTTAATAGGTTTGTGATTTTTGTGTCTTGGATAACACGCCGGCGCGTTTTTATGTGCGGATAGAGTACACATTTCGATGTATTTTCTTTAATTTTTAGTGACTTATGATAAGTTAATCGAAAGGCGGGCAGGTAGAAAACTGAGACTACCTGTTATTAAAAATGTTATGTGTATAAACGATAAGGAAAAAATATGAGGGTCGATTTCGAATATATAAAGGATTTCTTGGCACTTGTCCTCGATAATGAAGAGTTGGATTTTAATCTAAATCAAGAACAGTTTAAGCCGCTTCATGCTGATTTTGATGCAAAGATAAAAATGGTATTCCATTTGGAAATACTGGAAGATCAGGGGCTTATTGAAAGTGTCAGTAATAGAATTCAAGGATTGGGCTTTCAAAGGTCAGGTCGAAATGATGTTATATTGAGTTTCATCCCACTAAGATTGACAGCAACAGGACACCAGTTTGCTGCTGATTTAGTTAAACCCGGAGTGTTAGAAAAGCTCGTTGACAACTTTAAAGACGCCGGTCCAACAGAAGCTGTAAAAGTAGTCCTAGGGTTAGGTAAGAGTATTCTAGAGAAGAAACTGGCTCAATTGACTGAATAGAGGACCTTTTAAAGTAACTTAGAGGATCACTCATTGTGAGAATACACATACAAACGTTTAAGACAGATTCGCGGCGTTAGGCAATACAATGGAATTACGGAGTATGAATGGAGCCAAGTGAAAATAGTTTGGTTATGAATGACGAGAATGCATTCAAGGTACTTACCGAACTTGGGAATGAATATGTTAGAAGAGGTTTTACTAATTCATCTAATTTGGAAAACTTCTTCGTTTCCGGTGACTATATCTCAAAGAATAATAGCACCAAGGATTTAATAAAATACTATAAATCAAAAATTGAGCAAGGTAGCTACAGCGATTATGCTGTGTCACGAACACTACTTAATGGAATGGTTAGGTCGGGTTATTTGGAAAAAGAACCCGGAAAGTACTTCATTTCAGAACTTGGATACAACTGCTATGTTAACCAGAACAACAAATCAGGGTGTAGCTCGTTTTTATCTAAATCAAATCAATTCTTTCAAGAGCATCAGACTCTAATGTTTGTGTTAACAGTGATTGGAATTTGTATTGGTGTTGCCAGTCTTGGCTAACAATTTAAGAGTGATTCCCCACGCTTGGCACTTTTGCTTCTACTTCAAGTTTAGTGTTTATGGCACAATGCTTTAGGTCTGGGTAGAGGCGTTGTGTCTATGGGATATCATTGATTTAAAGGAAGATATATGAGTGGTTCAGCATTAGAGGGTCGAGTTAAAACTCTTGAAGAAGTAGCAGTGAAAATTTTTGAATTAATCCTCAACCTAGTAACAAGTTTAATCGTACTTGGTATTTGTTTGGCAATTCTCGCCGTTTGCTGGTTTTTTGGGATTACTTCCGACAATGCAGTCCTATACTTCAAGGAGTTGGCAAATACTCCTATTTGGCTAATGCTTCTCGCTGTAGTGGGCTTTTTCGGTATTAGCTACTGGTCGATCCTTAAGGCACTTTACAAGTTGTTGTGGAATTATTATTGGGGCAATGTAGTTTTAGGTTTTTTAAAGTCCCTGAAGTAATGAAAACTACACCATACAAGGCTTTTAAGTCGGATTCACAACACTTGGAATTTTGGGTTCTACTTCAAATTTAGTGTTTATGGGACAATGCATTAGGTGTGGGTGGTAGCGTTGTTCACCCCTTAATTGGGCGTAGATATATTCTTTGAGGAGGTCAGGTTGATACTTAAGACTAAGCAAAAGAAAAAAGAAAAAAAGAAGATCGTCAGAGTCGATTTGTATACTCGCATTAAAAAAGCTCTTGAGGACGATAAGTATACTTTTCGAACAATTGGAGGTGTGGCTAAAGCTGCTAATGTTTCTGAGGCTGAAGTAAAAAAGGCATTGCAAGAGCATAAAGAAGAAGTGGTTGAGCTATATCGCAAAGGAGTAAATGGCGAAAAATTAGTTACCACTAGAAAGCACTATCAAAAGAAAGCAACGTGGAAAGAGAAAATGATGGGAGCTGTGCTGAATCGTGTCTACTAATGTTGAAATTATAGGAATGTCAGTTTCGCTTTCTGTATTGCTGTGCTTTACAGGTTTCTTTGGTGGATTATTTCCTCTCATGAGTGATTTGATTACTAGGCAAAAGGTTGAACCAGAGAAGAAAATCGATCTCAATCTGGAGTTTTTTGCTATCAAACTATTTTTGATACCTTTTGGTGCATTGGTATTAACTGCTTTAGCCGTTGCCTTTGGCGCAGTTAGTAATTGGCTTGCCGCTTTATACTTGGGAGGCACTTTGCCTTTGCTGGTTGAAAAAGTCATTACCAACCAGAAAACTGTAGACAACCTAGCCCATCAGCAATAAATATACATAACTAATAAGTATTAAGCGTTGCGCAGCCAACGTCAAATCCCGACTGTGAACAAGCCCGAAGCCACTTTATTAAGTAAATTATTCGATGATGATCGAGGGGCATTGCGCCTTGAACTAGTCTATTCACGCATGGCACCAAGTTAGTGGTTTTCCATACCTGTAGTTATTCATAAATTGCTAATTTAGCAAAAACACTGACACAAAAATGTCCAGAAACGAGTTTCAGCGGATGGTCGAGTGTGTGTGATGGTCGCGGTTGTTTGATGCAGAGGAGTAGAGCACCGATTAGCAACAAAATGTCGAGAATTGCTTTGATTGACTTGATGGGATAGTTGAGAATTTTTGGATGATTTTCTCAGGTTTTGCTTAGAGAAAGGGCTTTTTGTTGAGAAAGCCATGAACTCATTGGTATTGCTGGCCTCTCTCATGATTCATAAAAACAAAAGTTAATTCTTGGAAATCTTGAACCACCCGAACCGCTAGTTAACGAAGACTAGTCAATCACCCGAATAAAAAAAAGGCTCACATTTCTGTGAGCCTTTGTCGTATTTAGGAGGGTCCAAATCAATGGACTGTGTCATGGCTAATGTTAAGCAAGCGGTAAGTCTGCAACCACCTGATTGAACGTGATACGAGCATTCTGAGCTTGCTCAGATAACTCGATCTTTTTCGCTTGTGCGGCACTAAGATTACTCTCGGCCTGCTCAAGTGCTTGTTGTAGGTTCTCTGGTAACTCGTGAGTTTCCATTTGTGAACCTTGTTCTAACACATAAGCGCGAATTTCTTTCTTCATTGCGGCAAGTTCTGTGTAAGCAACACGCTCAAGTTCTGCGGCTTCTTGTGCTGCATCTCTTTCTTTCTCAAACTGAGCCAACGCCATACCTTCAGCAGACCAAGGGTCCATGTCTGGCAGTTCTTCGATGTTGATCGTTGGCTCGATATACGCATCTTGATGGCGTAGGTCGAGGTTAGTCGCACGAACCGCTGAAATCATCAGCATCACAGAGATAGCAAGCAGTGGTAAGCCACCAACAATCGCCGCCGTTTGTAGCGTACTTAGACCGCCTAAGAACATTAGAATCGTTGGTAAGAACGACAGAGTAAATGCCCAGAACATACGGTTCCAGCGCATTGGCTCTTCGGTCACGTTATTTTGTACAACAGACGCTAGGATGTATGAGATAGAGTCAAATGTTGTTGCCGTGAAAATGATACACAGCATTGTAAATACAGCGATAACCAGCGTGCTCATTGGCAATTGTGCAAGCATCGAGAAGATAGCTTTGGTTGCGCCTTCCGCATTCAAAATGGCAACGACATCTAGCTCACCAGAAAGCTGCAGTGATAGGCCGTAGTTACCTAAGATCATGAAGAACAGGAAACAACCTAGAGAACCAAAGAAGATCGACCCTGACACCATTTGTTTGATGGTTCTGCCGCGAGAGATACGCGCAACAAACAGACCCATACTCGGTGCAAATACTAGCCACCATGCCCAGTAGAAAATCGTCCAGTCTTGTGGGAAGTGAGTGTTTTCGAATGTACCGTAACCACCAAATGGTTCAGCCCACGTTGCCATCACGAAGAAGTTAGACAGTAGACGACCAATTGAGTCTAAGCCTGTTTCTAACATGAAGATTGTTGGACCCGCGATCAGAACGAAAGCCAGTAGACCCATCGCACCCCAGAAGTTGATGTTACTTAGGATCTTGATGCCTTTTTCCAATCCAGCATAAGATGAGTAAGCAAAAATCGCAGTACACACTAAAAGCACCATCACTTGCGTTAGGTTATTTTTAGGTAGACCAAATAGGTGATTTAGACCTTCAGTGATCAGAGGAGCGGCTAAACCTAATGTTGTTGCAGCGCCGCCTAATAGACCGAAAATGAATAGGATATCAACGATCTTTCCTGGTACGCCTTTACTACGGTGTTCACCAAGAACAGGCATTAATGCGCTTGAAATCTTTAGAACAGGTTGTTTACGTACGTAGAAGAAGTAAGCGATAGGAATTGCCGGGATTAGGTAGATAGACCATGCGATTGGTCCCCAGTGGAATAGGCCGTAGGTCGCAGCCCAGCGTACTGCTTCTTCACTGCCAGGTTCTAGTTGGAAAGGCGGTGATTGGTAGTAGTAAGCCCACTCAATACAGCCCCAATACAAGATACTTGCACCGATACCGCCACAAAATAGCATGGCAGCCCATGATGCAGTTTTAAACTCAGGCTCTTCATCAGCTTCGCCCAGTTTAATTTGTCCCATATCACTGAATACTACGTACACCATAAATGCACAGGCTGCGAGACCTAGAGCAAGATACAGGAATCCGAGTTGATCAGTCATGAATGTTTTCGCAACCGCAATCCAGTCTGCGCCCTGTGCAGGGAACAAAATGAGCGGGAAAACTATCGTGAGTAGGAGTGCTATAGCACCAAAAAAGGTTGGCTTATCGATAAGCTCAAAAGTGTTTTTCACGAGTATTATTCCATTAAAATGAGAGCGGAATTATGGAATGAACTCGTTTTTTAGACCTAATCGGGTCTATTGTCGTAACGATAAATCGCTTTTATTCTAGAGAATGCGATAGGTTGGCAAGGCTAAATGAGTGCGAGAAGAATACCGCCTACGGTTGCCGCTGCGGACAGGTATTGCCCCGCTGAATAAGAACCATCATCTTCTTCTTCAATCTTATCTGGGTGATCCATACCCAAGGCACCATGAGCGAATGACTCAACTTTATCGGTAACTGTCGCGTTTTCTGCTTCGACTTTCTTCGCTTCTTTATCAATTTCTTTTAGGACAGATAAGAGTGCTTTGCCTTCATCAGAAAGCCTAACCGTATTTTGCTCAACCTTAAGCGGTGTCGGCTTTTCAGCTTCGTTAGCTGAACTCTTAGCGTTCATCTGCGAAGGCGAATACAGCTGAGTATTACTCGTTCCTACTGGCGTCATATAGCTCTCCTTACCTATCCTTAAATATAGTATCGGCAGAGGTGTGAAAAACTTGTGCAATTAATCATCGATAGTGATGTTTTTTTATTCGCACATTACATTTTCGTCTGCTTGGTTAAATCGTCTATTTACTAAGCAAGTCTTGTGCCGATAAGAATGTTTGATTTTAGATAGAGTTAGGATGAATGGCGGGAACGTGATCAAGTTGTGACGATGGGCTAATTATCTAGGATTAGCCCATCGACTCTTTAGCTTAGAAGAGTGGATCAACAGATCCTACTCACACTCTAGGCTAGCGCTACGTTTTGACAGATGCTTGTATGCCTTCATTCGGTTCTCTTTCTTTACAAAGCGAGCCGGCGGCGAAAGCACTTCAAGCTGATAATCACCGCTATCCGATGAGATCGCTTCAACCGGGCTGATGATGGCGATTTTTAAATCAGGGTTACGACGTAGAATTGATGCCGCCGTCCCTAAACCACCCTCGGTGTGGAACTTTCCAGCCACGTGAATCACTTGTTTATCAGGGTTTGATGCTAGGTAATCCACAATCGACTCAGCCATGGTTTCGTCCCAGGTAACCTGAGCGGCAAACTGCTTTTCTGTTTGCTCTGGCGTACCGTGATGCATAGAAGCCATGAACTTTTCTTTGTAAGGGCTATCGCCAGTATCCACTTCGGCAGCAATCCATTGGCGTTGCTCGGTCGATAATTGGTCTAGGTAAGGCAATCCTTTACGGCCAATACACTGCACGAATGGCTTTGGTGCATTTGCCGCAATAACATCGACGTCGTTGGCTTTTGCGAACTCAACTAACGCGCGGTAATCACTTTCGTAATTTGGCCAAGCTGCCGCTTGAGACATGAGAATTTGTTCGCCAATTTCGCCGTTTAAGTATTGGTCAAGTGTGGCTTGGTGCTCTCGAGTGAACTGTTCCATTGAAAGCGCAATGTTTGATGTTGAGTTGCGGCGCGCTTTTAAGAAGTCGGTTTGGAAGCGGTGAATGGCAGAATGCGTGTGCCATTCGCCAATTAGAACCACATCAGCGTCAATCAGCTGCTCGGGTAATGCATCGAGAGAAAGTGTTTCGCCTTGTGGAGAAGCGAACTGGTAGTCATAGAATGTGGAAACGGATTCCGTTTGAGCCACTTTTTGAGAAGTGTCTTTTGCAGGTTGACTAGCACAAGCCGTGAGAAGAGTAGCTAATCCGATAAGAATAATACGTTGCATGAAATGCCTCCTTGAAGAACACGCATACTAAAGGAGGCAAGATAAGATTTCAATGCAAACGATAATCAATATCAATTAAATTTGTTTGCGGTACACTCGCAGCATAAAGTCAGCTTCACAGTTGAATTGCTCTGCCTCGGTGAGTTGTAGTTTAAACTCTTCACTCGCCTTCCAAGCAAACGGCGTCATCTGTAGCAGGTCGAATGCATCTGACCCCGATAGTTCCATCATATAGTTTAGTTGCTCTTGATGCTCAAGCGTAAAACCTTCGATCACTTCTGGATCTTCGTCGTGCAAGCGAACGCCATCATAAATTGCATCACGCAGTTGATACAGGTGTCGGCTAGCTGGTGTCACGGTGATCACCACACCATTATCTTTGATGGTGCGTTGTAACTCTTCAGCCTTGCAAGGCGCGTAAATGCGTAGAATTCCGTCTAAGCTGTTTTCAGCAAAGGGTAGGCGATGGCTTGATGCAACTGAGAAGTCGACAGCAGGGTAGCGTTTAGCGGCGTATTTGATAGCAATCTTAGAAATGTCTAGGCCAAAAGTAGCCCCTTTCTTTTCTTGAAGATTCACAGCAATTTCGTTGGTGTAATAACCTTCGCCACAACCAATATCCAATAGGCTAGGCGTCTCTTCTGGTAGATAGCGAGAACACAACGTCACCACCGCTTGGCGCATTGAGTCATAGTGGTTACCTTCAAGGAAGCGACGACGTGCCTGCATCATCTCTTTGTTGTCACCTGGATCTTTTGAGCGTTTGTGGTGCGCAGGCATCAAATTGACGTAGCCTTCTTTCGCTAGGTCGAACTGATGGTTCTTTTCACACTTAAACGTACGATCGTTTTGAGATAAAGGTTGGTGACACAAAGGGCATTGGTAAGTCATGGAGACCTCTAAAGGAGAATAGACAGCGCAAGTGTAACGAGCTAAAACCAAAAAGTAAAAGAGCGACATAAAGCCGCTCAAAAATCGTTTTTTATAACTGTATTTATACGGTTATTGGGCACTAATCACAGTGATCAGTTGGTGGTTTTCACCCGGCCGGAGTGTTTTACCGGCTTCTAGGCTTGGCGCGTGCAGTGTTGATTCTACGCACATCATAGTTAGGTAACCATCGTCTTGCATGTCGCCCATACTTGCAGCGCCTTCTGCCCACGGGTTCCACAGTACTGCAGAGTTATGACCGTGGTTTTCAACTGTTAGCGTGCGATCCAGCTTCTTGTCAGCAACAAAAATTTGCGTTTCTGGTTGCGTGTAAACACGGTCAATCGTGTCGGTTAGTACCAGTTCATCACCGCCTTGGCAGATCTTGCTACCTTGCAGGCTATCGATGTACTCAGCGCCCATACCTGTGGTGGTGGTGTTATGAATGTCAGCAACGTTTAGGTAAGTGTGCAGCGCACCAGAGAAAGTCCATGGTTGTGAATCTGTGTTCTTCACGTCCAGGGTTACTTTTAGTTGCTCACCGATCTCAACATTCAAACGTGCATCGAACTGATGAGGCCATACTGCTAGCGTCTCTTCGCTTGGCTTCAGACCTAAGCTAACAATCACGCCAGCTTCGCTTTCACGGTGCTCAACCAATTGCCATTCACTTGAACGAGCAAAACCATGTGCAGGTGCTGCAATGCGACCAAACCAAGGCCAACATACTGGAATACCACCACGCAGAGCCGTTTTACCATCGAATTTAGCTTGTTGGCTCATCCAAATCAGGTCTTCTTGACCTTGCGGTTGGAATGACACCACGTGGCCGCCAAACAGTGAAATCGCTGCGTTTGCTTTATCGTGGATAACGCGAACCAGTTTTACACCTTCGTGTTCAACGATAGTGACGTTGTCAGAAAGTGCCGCCAATGCAGGTAGAGTAGATAAATCCATTACATGATCCTTCTAAGGAAATTGAATTCAAATGCTGACTAGAGTGATGCTTGTGTTTTCATAAGTAACAAGCAGAGCCAGTATTAGAATTGAATTTTGCATTTGGGCTATCTTGATGAGCTTAGATAGACGCGGTTTAAAAGATAGCAGGTATTAAAAAGGCGACACTAAGGTCGCCTTTTTCAAAGTCTGCTCAAAACAGTCTTCGCTAATGCTTATCTAAAGCTATTTCTAAAAAGAAATTACTTAGAGATGTGAGCGATTAGGTCTAGAACTTTGTTTGAGTAACCGATTTCGTTGTCGTACCAAGATACAACTTTAACGAATTTGTCAGTTAGAGCAACACCAGCTTTAGCATCGAATACTGAAGTTTGAACTTCACCGATGAAATCTTGTGATACTACTTGGTCTTCAGTGTAACCAAGAACGCCAGCCATTTCGCCTTCAGAAGCTTCTTTCATTGCAGCACAAATTTCTTCGTAAGATGCAGCTTCTTTTAGGTTAACTGTTAGGTCAACTACAGATACGTTAGCAGTTGGTACACGGAAAGCCATACCAGTTAGAAGGCCGTTTAGTTCTGGAAGAACAACGCCTACAGCTTTAGCAGCACCAGTTGAAGATGGGATGATGTTTTGAGAAGCACCACGGCCACCGCGCCAGTCTTTAGCAGAAGGGCCATCTACAGTTTTTTGAGTTGCTGTAGTAGCGTGAACTGTAGTCATAAGACCAGACTCAATGCCCCACTTATCGTTAAGTACTTTAGCGATAGGTGCAAGACAGTTAGTAGTACAAGAAGCGTTAGAAACGATGTCTTGACCAGCGTAAGATGCTTGGTTAACGCCCATTACGAACATTGGAGTTGCATCTTTAGAAGGACCAGTAAGAACTACTTTCTTAGCGCCAGCAGTGATGTGCTTACGTGCAGTCTCGTCAGTTAGGAAAAGACCAGTTGCTTCAGCAACTACGTCTACGTCGATAGCATCCCACTTAAGATCTTCTGGGTTACGCTCAGCTGTAACACGTACAGTTTTACCGTTAACGATTAGGTTACCGCCTTCAACTTCAACAGTACCGTTGAAACGGCCGTGAGTTGAGTCGTACTTAAGCATGTATGCCATGTACTCTACGTCGATTAGATCGTTAATACCTACTACTTCGATGTCTGCACGCTCTTGAGCTGCGCGGAATACGAAACGGCCGATACGGCCAAAACCGTTAATACCTACTTTGATAGTCATTGTAGTTGCTCCACAACTTAATTTCTGATTAAAGATAACTGGTAGTAAAATTACAGAATCCAGTATACATCTGCAATAGATAATCCGACTTAACTTGTTTAATGTCAAAAAAAAGCGACGCTTTTCTTAACAATTGGGTGTAAGTGGTTGAAAATTGACCATTGCAAGTGGCTCTGTACCCTTCCAGTTGGGTAAAATACCCCTAAATGATGATTCACTTATGAGTGTATATGTACAACGTTTCCTGGTGAGAAAGTATGTGCTACAAAACGACTGATATGCAAGCCTTTATAGAAAAAAGTAAATATAATAACTGAGAATGTGGAGAAATATTAACGTGATTCAAAAGGGAGGAAATATGATAAAGCCTGATGAATACTGGCGTGAGCGCCTAACAGACGACGAATTTGCAGTGTGTCGTGAACGTGGTACTGAAGCCCCATATAGCGGTAAGCTACTGCACAACCATAAGACTGGCGTCTATAGCTGCACATGCTGTGAAAGCCCTTTGTTTCTGTCGGATAACAAATACGACTCTGGGTGTGGTTGGCCAAGTTTTGATGCCCCAGTGAATGATGAAGCAGTACGCTATATAGAAGATCTAAGTCACGGAATGAAGCGTGTAGAGATCCGTTGTAACGCCTGTGATAGCCATTTAGGTCACGTTTTTCCTGATGGTCCGAAGACCACAGGTGAACGATTCTGTGTTAATTCGGTGTCGTTAATTTTCAACAAAAATGACGAAAGTACGAAATAACTTGTAACTATTGTCTAATCCTTACAGGTCGCATTTACCGATTTAGGAACGCTGAACGACCCAAGATTTCAGAATTAACTCTAGTACAAATAAAAACAGCTACCAGAAAGGTAGCTGTTTTTTTTGAAAGCGGGTGAATGAATCGGAAGCTTAGGTTAGAACACACTAAATGGTGCGCTCAGTAACTCGGGACGATTGAAGGACTGTAAACTCCATCCTCAATAGCTTCGACGATGTTGTCTGCGTCTTTATTTAGCTTCTTATAGGTTGCCTTGTCGAAACGGTACAGCACAGTTAGCTCTGCTTCAGAAGCAATCGGCACGTCAAAGTCTTTGGCAACCATCGCCCAAACGTACGCTTTTTCCATATGGCCAAGGCTATGGTTGATACTTGCCATCGACTTGAAGATTTCAGTGTTGGCTACTGAGCCATTAGAAAGCGTTAGCGCATTATTGAGTAACTTAAGTGTCTTTGCATGATCGCGGGTGGTGTAGAAGGTTGCCAAGGCATATTGCATCTCTGCTGTATTTAATGCTTCTTTTCCTTCTAGCTGTAGGAAACTGCGTCTGGCGTTGGTGTCCCCAGTTTGTGACCACAAGAAGTAAAGCGTTTCTGGTGTATCGGATTTCGATAGCTCGTAAACAATACGCTCAGACTCTTCGATGCTGTGCATTAAAGAAGTAAAGCGGCGCTCTTGCAGTTTAGATTGATCAATAGTCTCAATTTGTGCTGCAAGCTCTAAGCACTTTTTGTAGGCAGTGACTAATTCAAATTCTTTGATCTTGTTGATTTCGGAGGGCTGCTTCTGAACTTCAAATCGATGCCAGATAAGATCGGTACGTGCGACACGACATTGCCCATCGTTCATGTTCAATTGTTCACACTGAAGGCCCGGGTTGCTTTGGCACAGTTGATCGGTATTTTTGTTCCCTTCAAGACACCCAACCAGAGTGAAAGGCAATAGGCTAATCGCCAACCATTTCATAATTTTCATATTCCTTCACTTGTGATCAAATGCACTTATTATCGGTCAGGTTCTTGACTCAATTCTGTTACGGGTTATTTTCTGGTGAAAATTGTTAAAACTAAGGCTTTACCATGGATGCAGAACAACTTCTTAGCGCAATGACACCCGAGGTCTACGAACGTTTAACTTACGCAGTTGAAACGGGTAAATGGCCAGAAGGTACGGCGCTCTCAAAAGAGCAGCGCGACTCGTGTATGCAAGCGGTTATGTTATATCAATCTAAACATAACTCTGAAGCTCAACATATGACAATTGCAGCTGGTGGTGAAATTAGCTTTAAATCTAAGTCTGAACTAAAGAAACAGTTTAAGTCAGATCAAGAAGACATTGTTAGGGTTAACCCGAATCATTAAGCTTAAATTACAACAAAGGGGTGGCAATGTGCCACCCCTTTTAGTTTAACTCGTTTATTTATAAGCAATAAAACGATTTAGTTCACGTTAAGACGCCGTTGCTATCATCGAATAACTGGGTTTAACATGAATCTGTGAACTGGTTATAAACTCATCTCGCCACGCAACACTTGTTGCATTTGAGCCTTCACTTCTTCGTAGCCTAGGTTTTGGCTTAGTAGATAATGTAACTTCGCCAGTGCCGCTTCCGGTGTCATATCATAACCGCTGACAACGCCAGCTTCTGCCAGTGCACAACCTGTCGCGTAACCCCCCATATTCACTTTACCCGCTAAACACTGAGTAAGGTTCACCACGATAACACCACGCTCTGATGCGTCTTTAAGGTGTTGAAGCAGTTCTGGGTTTTGTGGTGCATTACCAACACCAAAAGTAAGCAGAATCATTGCGTTCACAGGCTGCAATAACGTGTTGCGAATCACTTCGTGTGAGATGCCAGGGTACATTGTGATTACGCCAATAGGTTGCGGAGTAATGTTATGAACCTTGAAAGCGCCTTCAGGTTGTTCGTTTACCTTTACGTTATTGCTAAGTTGGATATTGATACCCGCTTCTAGCAAAGGATTCAGGTTTGGAGAGGTAAACGCATTGAAGCCATCTGCGTGTGATTTTGTGCTGCGGTTACCACGCATCAACTTGTTGTTGAAGAACAGTGTCACTTCGTTGATAGGGTAGTTTGCTGCAATGTGCAGTGCATTCAGCAGGTTTGCTTGTCCGTCTGAACGAAGCTCTGCTAATGGGATCTGAGAGCCCGTAACAATCACAGGTTTGCCGAGGTTTTCAAGCATGAAAGACAGTGCAGAGGCGGTGTATGCCATAGTGTCTGTACCATGCAGGATAACGAAACCATCGTACTTATCGTAGTTCGCGCGAATGTCATCAGCGATGGTCTGCCAATCAAGTGGCGTCATATCTGAAGAGTCCATTAATGGAGAGTATTCGTGAATGGTGTACTCAGGCATCTCTGGGCGATGGAATTCAGGCATGCCAGCTAGCTGCTTATCCATGAAACCTGCGACAGGAACATAGCCGTGGTCAATAGACTTTTGCATGCCAATTGTGCCGCCGGTGTACGCGATATAGATGTGTTTTCTTTCCATGGCGATTAATACTTAGTGTGATATAGGGAACAGGGGGGCGATTATAGCGAATTATCATGCAATAAAAAGAGGCGCCTAACACAGAGGTGCCTCTTGATAATAAAGCGTTGAGCTTATCTTATTGAACTTGGCAGTTTAAGCAGAAAGCGTATCGGCCTTGTGGGTCGTTAAAGTTGCCTAACAGCTGGCTATCTTGAGCTAACTGTTGAGTAACGGGCTGTAAACTGCTTGGAATCATTGACTGAATATCAAGGCCTATCGACATCTGAATTTGGTTCATAAATTCTTGAATAAATTGCTCAGTCGCCGAAAGTGGTTCTTCAACCCAGTAGATGTTGTAACTTTCAAGCTCTGCAAGTGAAGCCGCCGCTGCAACCGCATCATCGAAATCGCCAATCTCATCGACTAAGCCTTTCTGAATCGCATCTTGACCTGTCCAAACTCGACCTTGAGCAATCTTGTCGACCGCATCGACTTCCATGCCGCGATTTTCTCCAACTAGGCTGATGAATCGACGGTATCCGTTTTCAATGCCCATTTGGAACGCGTCTTTCGCGCCATCGCTAAGTCCAGTTGTAATCCCAAGACCTGAGAAAGGTGACGTACCAACGCCATCTGTGTAAACACCAATATCATTCAGTCCTTTTTCGAAGGTAGTGATAACACTGAAGATACCAATCGAACCCGTTAGTGTGGTTGGCTGAGCTAGGATCTTATCTGCGCCCATCGAGATCCAGTAACCACCTGAAGCAGCAAGACTCGACATCGACACAACAACTGGCTTACCCGCTTGCTTGATCGCTTCTATTTCATTACGAATAACTTCTGAAGCAAAGGCACTGCCACCTGGGCTATCTACACGAAGTACAACGGCTTTCACTTTATCGTCGTTACGTGCTTGGCGAAGTAGGGCTGCAGTGGTATCTCCGCCAACTGTGCCACGTGGCTGCTTGCCATCCATAATTGCGCCGCTGGCAACAATCACGGCAACGTCGTGTGATTCACTGGTCATGTCGGGAAGCATGGTTGCACGGTATTCGTAGTAACCAAACGCGTTGTAGCTGTCTTGACCGTCACTGCCGAAAACATCTGCAAGCTCTAGGCGAACTTGTTGGCGTGTCGCTAACTCATCCACTAAGCCAAGTTTTTCAGCCAGTTTTGCAATGTCACCATCGACAGACTCAAGTTCTTTCAAGAAGGTGTCCATGCTTGGGTTCAGTGTTTTAGCATCGATCTGACGGTTGTTACTGACGTCATCAACGTACGCACCCCATAGTTGGCTTAACCAACGAGAAGCGGACTCTTTCGCTGCATCTGACATGTCGTCACGAATGAAAGGCTCAATAGCTGACTTGTAAGTACCAACGCGGAACACATGAGTGTTCACATCGAGCTTCTCTAACAAGGTTTTGTAGTAAAGCGAATAAGCGCTGTAACCTTTAAGAAGAACGCCGCCATCTGGTGATAGGAAGACTTTAGTTGCGTAGCTTGCTAGGTAGTATTGGCTTTGGTTGTAAAAGTCACCCACCGCATAAATCGGTTTGCCTGTTGCTTTGAACTCATTCAATGCTTTAGCAATGTAGCGCAGTTTGGTTAGGTTGGTTTCTGGCAACTCTTTGAGTGCTAAAACGATACCTGTAACCTTGTCATCGTCTTTTGCGTAGCGAATCGTTTCAACGATATCAAACAGGATGTTCTCTTTTGGAAGGTCTTTGCCAAGCAGTGAACCTGTGACCGAATCCATCGGATTGATATAGCGACTTTGTTCCACAATAGGACCAGACAGGTTAAGCACCAGAGCTGAATCCTGTGGAACCGTCGGTTGAGCCGTATCTGAATGGAAGTACACAAAGTAGATGATGGCGATACTGAGTAAAAAGACTAGGTTAACCAGCGCAAGACGTACAAACGTAATGAGCTTCCAAATCCCTTTAAAGAACATGCCTATAAATTTGAATATTTTTTTCATTCTGTCTCCGCAGTGAGATCACGTCGCTTTAACAAGCCGTAGTACCATTAATCTCAATAATATGAACTGCTTAGTATCCTACGATAATTCCCAAGCTCAAACTACACCAAGAATTGTTAATCGATATATATTCTCATTAAGTGTAGTCAAATTAAGGGCTTCTGAACGATTAATACGTGCAGCATTATGATCGGTGTTACAAAAATGTAAACGGTTGTTTGAACTTTTGGTGATTGAACTATACTGTGGTCAGACCACAAGGATAAAATAATAGAAGTGATGTCTGCCATGTACCCACATTTACTTGAACCACTCGATCTTGGATTTACCCAGTTACGTAACCGTGTATTGATGGGATCAATGCATACAGGTTTAGAAGAAAATAAAGAAGGTCTCCACAAACTCGCCGCGTTTTATGAAGAGCGAGCAAAAGGAGGCGTTGGCCTTATTGTTACCGGTGGTTTCTCTCCTAATTTACGTGGCAGATTAACCCCATTTAGTGCTGAATTCAGTAAAGTGAAGCATGCAAAAGCTCACCAAGTTGTTACCGAGGCCGTGCACAAGCATGGCGGTAAGATTGCCCTTCAGTTGCTGCATGCTGGCCGCTATGCCATGCACCCATTTGCGCAAAGTGCGTCTGGCATTAAAGCGCCTATCGCTAAGTTCGCTCCAAGTGAGATGAGCCCTCGTCAGATTAAAAAGACCATTGGTGCCTTTGCCAACAGTGCCGAACTCGCCCAAGTCGCGGGTTACGACGGCATTGAGATTATGGGATCTGAAGGTTACTTGATTAACCAATTCATCTGTAAACGTACCAATATGCGTTACGACGAATGGGGCGGTTCTTATGAGAAGCGCATGCGTTTCCCGCTGGAGATTGTTAAATCGATTCGCGAAGCAGTGGGTGACGACTTCATTATTATTTTCCGACTGTCGATGCTGGATTTGGTTGAGCAAGGCAGCACCTTTGAAGATGTTGTTTTATTGGCTCAAAAGCTGGAAGAAGCAGGCGTGACTATTATCAATACCGGTATCGGTTGGCATGAAGCACGTGTTCCGACTATCGCGACGCAAGTACCACGAGGCGCATTCTCTTGGGTGACGGAAAAAGTGAAACCATACGTGTCGATCCCAGTGGTGACATGTAACCGAATTAATACGCCAGAAGAGGCCGAACGTATTCTTAGCTCTGGGCAGGCTGATATGGTGTCTATGGCGCGTCCATTCTTGGCAGACCCGGATTTTGTTAATAAAGCGGCTCAAGACCAAGCTCAGTTTATTAATACCTGTATCGGCTGTAACCAAGCTTGTCTTGATAACGTGTTTAAAGGTAAACGCGCGAGCTGTTTGGTTAACCCACGCGCTTGTTACGAAACCGAAATTGTTGTTCAGCCAGCGCAAGCGACTAAGACCATTGCAGTTGTCGGCGCAGGCCCTGCAGGTTTAGCGTGTGCCACGACTTTAGCGCAACGTGGACACAAGGTTGACTTGATTGAGAAAAATGACCGTATCGGCGGTCAGTTTAGATTGGCAATGCAGATTCCGGGTAAAGAAGAATTCAGAGAAACGATTCGCTACTTTGCTAACCAAATCGACGCATCGGGTGTGAATTTGAAATTGGATACTGAAGCAACGTTTGAGATGTTGTTGAAGTACGATGAAGTCGTGATGGCGGCTGGCGTAGAGCCAAGAAAGCTCGATATTGAGGGCATTGACCAAGAAAACGTGGTCGATTACCAAACCTTGATTCGTGAAAAGACACCAGTAGGCGAAAAGGTCGCGATTGTTGGTGCTGGTGGTATTGGTGTCGATGTGGCAACCATGCTGACAGAACCGACTTCACACAGCCTAGACGATTGGCTGCATGAGTGGGGCATCGATAAGAATATGGAACACCCAGGCGGACTTTACCCTTACCCTGATTCATTCAGCGATAAAACGGTGTGGGTGATGCAGCGTAAAGCGGGTCGTGTTGGTAAAGGTCCGGGCAAAACTACAGGCTGGATTCACAAACGCACACTAGAAAAACGCGGTGTTAATCTACTGGGTGGCGTGAGCTACAACAAGATTGATGACCAAGGTCTGCATATCAGCGTTGGTAAGAAAGAGCAGGTGCTGGATGCTGACTCGGTTATCGTATGTGCAGGTCAGGTGTCAGTTCGTCCATTCGAAGACATGTGGCAAGAGTTTGGTGGCAAACTGCATGTGATAGGCGGCGCCGATTACGCGGGTGAATTGGATGCAGTACGCGCAATTCGTCAAGGTGTTGAGCTAGCGATTAAGTTATAGAATCAGCTATCAAACTGTAATCTTATCAGTAGATATTGTTACTTAATTTGCTGAGTTAGATTTTGAACAAGGCTCCTAAGTCATAGATTTAGGAGCCTTTATTGTTTCGAATCTAGCCTAAATGGACAGCCGTTGAGATTTATTATCGTTTGTATTCTGTGCTAAAGTTCAAGTATACAAATAATAAAGAAATAGTAAGGACTTCAAATGGATGCTTTGGATCTATTGCTCAACAGACGCTCAATCGCAAAACTCTCTGATCCGGCACCTGAAGGTGTGGCGTTAGAAAACATCATCAAAGCAGGGCTGCGTGCTCCAGACCACGGTGCACTAACACCATGGCGCTTTGTTATCGCGCAAGGTTCAGGCCTACAAAAGCTTTCAGACATCTTGGTGCGCGCCGCTGAAGCGGATGACAGCGAAGAAGCGGTTATCGAGAAAGTAAAAAAAGCGCCGTTCCGAGCTCCGATGGTGATTACTGTGATTGCCAAAGTAACTGAGCACGAGAAAGTGCCTGCTATCGAACAACATCTGTCTGCGGGTTGTGCTGCACAGGCGATGCAAATGGCCGCAGTCGCACAAGGTTTCCAAGGCTTTTGGCGCTCAGGTAAATGGATGTTCCACCCAGAAGTACACCAAGCATTTGGCCTAGAAGGCGACGATGAAATTGTTGGCTTCCTATACCTAGGCACTCCAGGCTGTACACCAATGAAAGTGCCAGAGCGCGACTTCTCTAAGTTCGTTGAGTTTTTATAAAGAAAGCTGAAGCTTGAATAGTGGAATGCTAACTGTATAAACAACCAGTTTTTCTTGATTTATTAGAGCCACATTAGATAATGTGGCTCTAATTGTTTGTAGCATCTGGAAAAACATGTCTCGCCTTATTATTGCTGAAAAACCAAGCCTCGGCCGCGCGATCGCCGCTGCACTGCCTAATCCACAGAAGAAAGACCAAGGGTTTATCAAATGTGGTAACGGGGATGTGGTGACTTGGTGTATTGGACACTTATTGGAGCAGGTTGAGCCGGATGCTTATGATGACCGTTATAAGAAGTGGAACTTAGCCGATCTTCCTATTGTGCCAGAGCAATGGCAGCTAAGACCGCGTAAGACTTCAAGCAAACAGCTCACGGTGATCCGAAAGCTATTGAAGGACGCCACTCAAATTGTTCACGCCGGAGACCCGGATAGAGAAGGGCAGTTGCTGGTTGATGAAGTGATTGATTACTGCAAAGTCTCTAAGGCTAAGAAAGAGTCGATGGACAGGCTACTGATCAGCGACTTGAACTTACCTGCCGTAAAACGTGCACTTTCTCAAATGCGCAGCAACCGTGACTTTATTCCGCTTTCTATTTCCGCATTAGCGCGCTCTAGAGCCGATTGGCTGTATGGCATGAACATGACTCGTGCTTATACCTTACTCGGTCAAAAGGCTGGCTACCAAGGTGTGTTGTCGGTCGGGCGAGTACAAACGCCTGTACTTGGTTTGGTGGTAAGGCGCGATGAAGAGATCGAAAACTTTATTCCGAAAGATTACTTCACTTTGCACGCTTTGATCCCTTATCAAAATCACGGCCAGAGCTTTGATATTCGTGCGCGTTGGAAGCCAAGCGAAGCATGTAAACCATGGCAAGATGAAGAAGGGCGCGTGCTCAATCGAAAGCTGGTTGAGAATGTGGCTAACCGAATTGCGAATCAACCCGCGACGGTGACGGAATCAGAGCAAAAGCAAAGTAAACAAGCTGCGCCACTGCCTTACTCGCTGTCAGCCTTGCAGATTGATGCGTCTAAGCGTTTTGGTATGAGTGCTCAACAGGTGTTAGATACGTGTCAGTCATTGTACGAGAAACACAAACTCATCACTTACCCACGTTCTGATAGCCGCTATTTGCCTAAAGAGCACTACTCACAGCGAGAGTCGATCGTAGACGCTATCGCTAACAATGCCAAAGAGCTGCAAAGTGGTGCTCAAGGTGCGGATCTTTCTCTTAAATCCAAAGCATGGAACGACAGTAAGGTCGATGCTCACCACGCAATAATTCCAACACCGAAGAAATCATCGGTGAACGGCCTGTCTGCCAACGAGATGAAAATCTATCAGCAAATCGCTCGTCAGTATCTAATGCAGTTTTACCCACCTGCGGTTTTTGCTGATGCTAAGCTGGTCTTTGATATCGCTGGTGGCGTGTTCATCGAAAAAGGGCGTCAGCTTATCAACCCGGGTTGGAAGGTGTTGATGGGTAAAACGGATACCGAAGAAAAAGGGGATGGCACGGATACGGTTCCTCCATTGGATAAAGGTACGGTGTTGACGTGCCGTGAAGGCGTGATTGGTGATAAGAAAACTGAGCCACCAAAACACTTCACGGAAGCGACATTGCTTCAAGCGATGACAGGTATCGCGCGTTTTGTTGCGAACAAAGATCTCAAAGCCATTTTGAAAGAAACCGATGGCCTTGGCACAGAAGCAACCCGTGCGGGTATTCTAGATACTCTATTCAAAAGGCAGCTGCTAACGCGCCAAGGTAAGAGTATTCACAGTAGCCCTGCGGGCAGAGGCTTGATTCATGCCTTACCTGAGGATTCTACCTTCCCAGACATGACGGCACATTGGGAGCACCAGCTGCAAGGCATGGCAGAACGAAATCAAGCGTATCAGCCTTTCATGCAAGCGTTAGAAAGCAAGATTGATGGTTTAATGGGTAAAGTAAAAACGGGAGAAGTTCCTGAATCACTCCGCCACCTTCCTAAAGTCGAGAGACCTGCCTTCAAACGCCGTAAAGGCGGTGGGGCGAAGAAGTCTTACGCCAAGACAGGTACGTATGCTAAGAAAGGTACTTCCGCTAAAAAGAGCACTAAAAGCTAAGACTTATTGAGGTTAGGATTAGCGACCGACTTTACGGCCACAACGTTTAAACAGCTGCTGCCAATA
The DNA here is from genome assembly GCF_041473705.1 of Vibrio sp. 10N.222.55.B11. Lineage (NCBI taxonomy): Bacteria > Pseudomonadati > Pseudomonadota > Gammaproteobacteria > Vibrionales > Vibrionaceae > Vibrio > Vibrio sp. 10N.222.55.B11. The sequence continues at coordinate 133,481 of NZ_JBFRST010000004.1, read as the reverse complement.
ATCAACATGGCGGCGAGTGGATGATCGAAAGGCGTGATGCGCATCTTTGATGGGAAAGTAATAACTGTGTAGTTCAGGTTGTGCGTCAAACATCCCAAGTTGCGGGGCTAACTGCTGATAGTAGCCATCTAATTGCGCCATGTACGGCTGAACTTTGCCTATATATTGCTGCTCGAACACATTGTTGAGATAGCGAAACTTGGTCGTGTCTCGTTGTTTACCACAGATGATATTGTCATCAAAAGTTGTCAGCTGTTTGGTGATGGTATCAAGCTCAACTGACGCCCGAGCGAGCGAGTAGTATAAATCCCCAAGGGTCGAACTCTTCTCTAATACTTCTTGAACCTCAGTGGTTTTGCCGGAAACGAGCGATGTGTTTAACGCTTGATTGATGTGTTCTAACGCATCACTGGTTTGTCGTACCTGATCGCCTATATCAGCGCGTAACCACTGACTACCCCGCATTTGTGACTGCATAGCATCGCTGGCATAGATGAGATTCCATTGATGCAGTGGAAACTGTGCGAGTTTCTGTTGCTCAATTTCTCTTAGTAATTCTACGATCTCTGGGTCTAATTCATTACTGGATAAACATTTGCCCACGCCTTCAAGTAGCGCGACTTGATAATCGTAATTACGAAACTCATCCGCGACCTTGCCCAGAACCGAATTTCTTTCTGCAATCAGATTGAACAATCCACACTGACGAAGCTGGTAGCTGTCGATGAGGCCGATAGAGAGTGAGGGCACGTCAAGCAGCAGTTCTCGTTTTCTCGGTAGGCTTTCAAATTCCCATTCCTCTATTATCTCGTCAGCATCTTGTACTCTGGCTATCTTTGTTTGATAGTCGTCGAACAAGTCGCCGGGGCCATCACTGAAACAGCCAGCTAGCATCACTGTTAGACAAAACAGCGTTGAGTGCTTAACTAGGTTTGAGAGATGCCCTGCATTCATCTGTGGATTACCAGTCAATTTCGCTGCCATCGAAATTGAAGAAGTGACCACTCACTTCGGTATTCGCTGACTCGATGACTTCAATCAGGCCGGAAGCTGAAGTGTCGGTGTCGATCAGAGCATTAGGGCCACCCATTTCAGTCTGCACCCAACCTGGATGCAGTGCTAACACCGTAAAGCCATCATCGGTTAAGTCGTTGCTTAGGCTCTTCACCACGGAGTTTAGAGCGGCTTTAGAGGAGCGATAGATGTAACCGCCGCCTGAGGTGTTCTCTGACATACTGCCGACTCTAGAGGATAAACAAGCGACCTTTTTGATATCGCTGTCTTTGAGTAAAGGCAATAGCGTTTCGACAAGCTTTAGTGGAGCGATGGTGTTGACTTCGAATACACGACGCCACTCTTCAACATCGGTATTACCCAGCCCGTAGCCTTTAGGGCCATAGTAGCCAGCGTTGTTGATCAAGATATCAATCGACTCTATTTGCGAAGGGAGTTGGCTTACTGCTTGGTAATCGGTTATCTCTAATTGAATACAGGTAAGGTTGGTGTTGTGGTCTGCGAGTGAGAGCAGTTCTTTTGCTGAATTGTCATCACGATAAGTCGCGTACACCTTGTGATTACTTTCCAAGTATTGTCGAGTCAGGCTTAAGCCAATGCCGCGGTTCGCTCCAGTAATAAAAATAACGCTCATGGTGATTCCTTTTCAGTTCAATTAGTTAAGTTTGATGGCTTAACACGAGAAAATCAACGCTCCACCAACTGGCCATTAGCATTCCTACAAAAATCATTACTGCTGCCGCTGAGCCGCAGATCACCCCAAAGATGAGTATTACGTTTTTCATTGTTATCTCTTTTCTTTAATTAATGGTAGCGATAATCATTATCATTAATTAGGGTTGTCGCCAAGTCTGAGACTGTTATGATTTTGAGAAAGATACGCAATTAGCCTGATTATGATTCCTTTAATTTACCACCCAATCTATTCGCAGTTACCTTTACCAGAAGGTCACCGTTACCCAATTAACAAATATCAGTTGTTGCATAGTGCTGTTGAGGCGCTGATAGATAGTGAACTTCGATGGAAGAGCAAGTTTGAAGTGTGCCAACCAATGCCTGTTTCGATAGAACAAGTAAAGCAGGTACACGATAGTGAATATGTCGATTTGCTTGTATCTGGTAATTTGCCTGCAGCAAAGATGAGACGCATCGGTTTCCCTTGGAGTGAGCAACTTATCGAAAGAACACTCTACTCAAGTGGTGGAACCTGCTTGGCCGCTGAAATGGCAATAGAGAGTGGTTTAGCGATTCATTTGAGTGGTGGTTATCATCACGCGCATCATGATTTTGGCAGTGGTTTTTGTTTGTTGAACGATTTGGTCTTAGCGGCAAAACACGCGCTGACCTTTGAACATATCGATAAAGTGCTGATCGTTGATAGCGACGTTCATCATGGTGATGGCACAGCAACTCTTTGCCAAGAGAACGACGACATCATTACTCTGTCGTTCCACTGCGACAAAAACTTCCCTGCACGAAAACCGCTATCTGATTTAGATGTGTCGTTAAGTCGTGAAACAGAGGATGAAGAGTTCTTACGTTGTTTTGAACAAGTCACTAAGTTAGCGATTGCTCACCATCAACCTGATCTGATTATTTATGATGCGGGGATCGATATCCATCAAGACGATGAACTGGGTTATTTGAATGTCTCGACACAAGGGATATTTGAACGCGACTGTTTCATGATTGAATTAGCGAGATCAGAGTCTATTCCGATGGCCAGCGTAGTCGGTGGCGGATACCGCACTCAACACCAAGATCTGGTGCCGATTCACATGCAACTGTTAAAAGCGGCTTATCATGTTTACAGTTAGCCTCTCAAATTGGCGCCTGATAGCTCATTGAAATGATGGTGTGAAATAAGCGCATATTGCACCATAAAAGACACAGCTGCACCATTATGGATCATTTAAAGTTCTTTTTTATTAATTAGTTACGTATTTGTGTGATTAATTGTGGTCTGTAAATTGCTTTACCCATGTGTCTATAAAAACACAAGGGATAAAAATGAACCTGACGGACAAGGAACGTAGTTGGCTTAATTGGTTTGGCGCAACAGGAAAACTGGCTATGCGCAGAGCTTGTTTCCTCAATAGAAGTAGGACGGAAGAGCTTGAACAAGCTTTTGAAAGTATTGCTCACACGCGAGTTCAACTTCTGCATAATTGGGTCAAGAATCAATGGGATTTTTTAGAAGACTCTGCGGTTTATTTAGCAAGTCGAACGGAAGAACAAGCTCAGGGGACGTTAGCTAGTCTTCTTAAACGCAGTACGGATTTTTCTGAGTTGGCGATCGTCGATGCCAAGGGGATCGCACAAGCATCGAGTTATCATGAACATATAGGGGTTACTCTTGGAGACAAGAAGGCTTTAGTTGAAGGGGCTTCAAAGCGTTATCTTCATGGGCCGTATATGGATCCACGCACGTTGAACGTAGGGGCCTCGAGTTCATCGTTTCATGACCAAGTGACGTTGATGTTTTATGTCCCATTTTCTCGGGATGAAGGGCCACAACAATTCTTATGTGGTCGTGTTCCAAATGATGTTATTGGTGACATTATTCAGAGAGAAGCGGGGCATATTTATAGCGAGTCGGGTGATAACTATATCTTTATGGTCGACTCCATTCATGATCCTCATACTCAGCCGGGTGTTGCGCTCTCTCGTTCTCGCTTTGAAGATAATACCTTTTCACACGGCGAGAACTTAAAGCAAGGGATTCATACTGATTGGGGAACGGTTAAGATTCAGCACCACACCGAATTTGAGATTCGCTTTACAGACCCAGCCACTAATCAGCTTCACCCAGGCGTGAGAGAAACCATTAAAAATGGCAGTAACCTGTTTATAGATTATCCCGGGTATTCCGACTATCGCCACATACCCGTTATTGGCAAAGGTATCACCTTTCAATTGGATGGTTCACCAGATACCTTTGGCATGATGTGTGAGTCCGATTTAGAAGAGGTCTACAGAGACCGAAGTCTAAGTTATACCTTATCTAAGCACTTCATCAGCTGCATGCTACTGCCTCTATTTGTTCCATTACTGTTTGCCAACCTTTATACACTCACACCTTTTATACAGAGTGGCATTATGTTCGCTTGCGCGTTGCTTTCATTGGGCTTATTCCGTTTAGTTAGCGCTAAACCACTAGCGAAGAAGATTCACGAAATGACCGGGGTAATGCAGACCTTAGCTGAAGGTGATGGCAACTTAAGTCGGAGACTTGATCCCACCACATTCAGTCATAATGAACTTGGCAACTTAGGGCGCTGGACTAACAGTTTTATCGACAATTTAGATAACACGGTGAGTGAGTTGATCCATGCGAGTCACGAAGTTAGAGAGGTTTCGGAATCGATGTTTCGTCGCAGTGTCGTGATGAAGCAAACCAGTGATGATGCATCACAAGCGTTAAGCAATATGCTTCAGTTGAGTCAGTATCAACAGAGCGAAATTACTCATGCGAGTGTCTCAGCAACGCAAATGGACACGGTGATGAAACAAGCCGTCCTGAGCGCAGAGAAGGAGTACAATCAGTCCGTCGAAGGCATGGAGATTGTTCGCAATATCGTAGAAAGCTCGGCGCATAGCGTGAATGAGGTGAATAATGAAATGACTAAGGTGTCTGACATTATAGATATCATTACTGACATTACCGCGCAGACTAACCTTTTGGCCTTGAATGCGGCCATTGAGTCGGCAAGAGCAGGTGAACACGGGAGAGGGTTCTCTGTCGTCGCTTCTGAAGTAAGAACTCTGGCTGACCGAACTTCACAAGCTGCTAACCATATTAGTGACCTAATGAAAGAGCTGCATAGTAAGTCTCGCAGTGCTGTTGAGTCCATGGAGCGAGGTGTCGAGAATGTGAGTAAAGGAAACTTAACAGTCGACTCAAATGCTCGCAGTGAGCAAATTCAATCAGCGGTGAGTGACCTCTTTACCACGATGTCTAACTTAGATGAAAACAGTCAGAAAAATGGACAAACGGCAGATAAAGCCCAACGTTCAATATCTGACTTACAACTGTCTACTAAGCAACTCGCACGTCGAGTGTCCTTGATGGGCAATGCATTGAGCCGTTTAGACCAATTGATTGGGCGTTTTGAAGTGAGCCGAAAGGTGGCGTAGTGGAAAATACGTAAGTTCTTTACGCAAACGCCAGATACAAAAAAGCCGCTGATTTCTCAGCGGCTTTCTTTAATGTGGTGGAGGGATAGGGATTTGAACCCTAGAACCGCTATTAACGGTTGCCGGTTTTCAAGACCGGTGCTTTCGACCACTCAGCCATCCCTCCAGTGGCGTTAATAATATAAGGGGTGGAGGATCTTGTAAACCCTTAATTTTCATAATTTTGTTTTGTTGCTTGTTTTCTAATCATTCACGGCAATAAAAAAGGGAAGCCATTGGCTTCCCTTTGCTGTTTGCTGATTATTTAGTCATTTTTTGTGTAGAAACGCTGTAGCTCTGTCAGGCCTTGCATCAACACAGGTAAGCGAGGGCTTACGTTTTTCAGGCGCTTGTAATTTTGGTCGTACAATTTGTAGTTACCAAATTTATCCAACACCGTTGTTTGCTGGTCAGTAACAAGAGCAAGTTCACGAGAGTCGCCCGCGAGAATCCACTTTCTGTTACGTTCATTAAACAGGCTGCGACCACTACTGAAATCTGTTGGGTTCGAAGATACACCCAATAGCTCTTGCATCAGTGTTACTGACACGTCTAGATGACTAGAACGGTGGGTGTATTCAGAAGCAGACTTGCCAGGCCAGCTGATAAACAGTGGTACTTGTAACTGATAACGACTGTAGTTGGAGTTTGCACCCCAGCTGTTGGTTTTGGTTTCGTTAAACTCAGTACCGTGGTTAGAGGTAATGATAACCACCGTGTTATCGGCAAGCTCTAAGCGTTCCAGTTCAGCGTAGATAGTTGCTAGCTGAGCATCGGCCGCTGTCGCCGACTTTTGATAGTCTGCTGCAAAACGCTCTGCTGTCGTTAGCGTAGAGTCCGACTCTGAACTTGAATCGTAGCTGGCGAAGTTATCCAGTGTGGTTAATTCAATAAAGTTAAACCAAGGGCGTTTAGCTTGCGGTGATTGAATCCAGTTAGACCAAGCTTTTATGGCACTCTGGTCATCATAAGTTGCTTGCTCTGGCATCACATCACGGCCTCGGAAGATGATATCCGAGTACAGTGCATCACTAAAGTTGTCGCCACTGAAAGCAGCGAACTTGTAATCGTGATTCTCTAAAACATCGAGCAATACTGCGCTTGACCCCTGAGCTTCAATGCTGCTTGCGTAGCTGCTCGGTAGGCCGTAGAACAAGCCAAAAATACCAAACATATCGTTACTTGAACTGTAGTGGTTGGTGAAGTTGATCGACTGTTGTGCGTAGGCATAGCTGTTTGGCATCGCTGTCGCATTAAGAGCGTCAGAGCGAAGGTTGTTCACACTCACCATCAGGATATTAAGATCATCACTGCGGCGGTTGTATTGAATTTTTTCTAGCGGGTAGCTAACTAGGTTTACATTCTCTTTGTTCGCTTCTAAACGCTCAAGGTACTCTTCACGGTCTAATAGGCCATGTTTTTCCATAAAGCTTTTCGCTGTCATTGGGTAAGACAGTGGGAAGTTCGCTTTCTGGCTAGTAATTGGGTTATAGAAGTACGCATCAGCCCACATGTAGGTCAAGTGGCTGCTGATGAAACACAAGAAGAAGACGGCAGTAATCGGACGGCCAATGTGTTTATGAGACAGTTTACGCTGCTTACGCCAAACCCATTCAGATAGACCGAGTTGCAGCAAGAAGATAAGCGGCATAACAATGAAGAGGTGCTGCAAATCAGACGTGAATGCAGATTCCTCTCCACTGAATAAAACCTCCCACACGACAGGCGTCAGGTGGAGGTTTATATTTTGATACGTTTGGGTATCAATCAGTAGGACAGTTAAACCTATGGTCGCGAAGATAACGGCAACCAAACGTAATAACTTCCTCGACGGAAGAATAAAAGTGAGCGGGAACAGCACTAATAGATAGAGCGCGAACACTAAAAAGCCAAAATGACCAACCCACGATGCAGCCAAATAGAATTGGCCTAGCAAGGTTTCTGGCCAAGCAGATTGAGTAATATAACGAGTACCAATCAACATCGCAGCAATGATGTTGAAAAATGCAAACCAGTGACCCCAACCAACCAGTCGAGATACACGATCGCTATATGAGTTTGCGCTGTCTACCATTTATAATTCTTTTATCCGTCAATCAAATTTAGTGAGACTTTTTATCTTCAAGAGAAGAAATTAAAGCCTCGGCAAATTTTTCAGCAATTCCTTTGCGTTGTGAAGCAGCAACATTCTGATTTAAGACATTGGTTGCGATATTTCCAGCGATCATCAGTGAAAGTTCTGGCGAAGCTTTGTGCTTAGATAGTACAGCACCTACTTCAGCTAGGATTTTTTCAACTTGATCATCTGTGTATTTAGATATAATCGGCATAAGGACTCTAATAATGATAGTAAAAGCGGCTTATGATAACCTACTATGCACGACAACTGAAACCTGAACGGTAATATTTTCACTATGAGCCTTCACCTTTCCAACGTAATTTTACACCAGCTGAGTAAGAACGATCAGGATGAGCTGATTGTTAACTATCGTGCTGAATCTCTAGAAAACGATGCTTCATCTGAAAGCCTAGTTGCTGAACTTCACCGTGTTTTTAATTCAAAAGCAGGCAAAGGGTTTGGTTCTTTCAAATCTGACAGCGAATTCCAGCAGTGGTTGCATCAACTTCGAGCTGGTGAGACAAACTTTTACGATTTTTCTCAAAAGAGTGCGCAACGTCTAAAAGACGAACTATCAAAGTACCCCTTCGCAGACGAAGGTATCTTGGTAATGGCTGAATATCAGTCACTTGCAACAGATTACCTTTTCATTGGTTTATTGCCTTCAAACCAAAGCCTAAAGGTAACTGAAGGGCTTGATATTAGTGCGACTGACTACCTTGATATCTCAAAAATGGATATCGCGGCTCGCCTAGACCTTTCTACTTATGAGACTGATAAAGAGTCAAACCGTTACTTAACTTATATTAAAGGACGTGTTGGCCGTAAAGTCGCGGATTTCTTCTTAGATTTCTTACAAGCTGAAGTCGGTTTGGATGCGAAACAGCAAAACCAAGTACTGATGCAAGCGGTAGAAGACTTCGTTTCTGACTCTAAATTGGAAAAAGAAGAAGCGATCAGCTACAAAAAGCAGGTTGCGGATTACTGTAACGAGCAGCTTAAAGCCGGTGATGAAGTGCAAGTTCGTGAACTTTCTGGTGAGTTGCCAGCAAGCACAGATGGCACCAGCTTCTTTGACTATACTAGTGAGCAAGGCTACGAGTTAGAAGACAGCTTCCCAGCCGATCGCGCAACTATGCGTAAACTAACAAAATTTGTTGGTGCTGGCGGCGGTTTGAATGTTAGTTTTGATAGTCTGCTTCTAGGTGAACGTATCTTTTACGATCCGGAGACAGACACGCTTACGATTAAAGGCACTCCACCGAACTTACGTGACCAACTGACTCGCAATAAGTCATAGTCCGAAGTTAACGGATAAAAGCGGCAGCAGGATGTTGTCGCTTATTTTGTGCTCAATCTTTTAGTAAGTGTCATGGCTTCAAGTTAACACGCACAAGGAATATAGATGGAACAATCAGTAGCAAAGCCCAAACGCTTTAAAAAACCAGCGACCTTCTTGGTTGTGCTCTTGGCTCTGTGGCTACTTCCTTCATTGGCTCTTCTTAATCTAAGCCGTTCCTACACCAATTCTCTTGCTCAAATCGAAGAGCTCGGTATTCGAGTCAACGAATTGAGGCAATCGCTCTATTTCTCAGAACCGCTTCGAGTCTCTCGTATCAATGATCTCGCACTCGACGCTCAGTTAGTTTATTCGATCCGACTGCAGATTGAATCTGATTTCCAACACGCCTTGTTTCGTCCTGATGTGAACCAACTGTTGTACGTAGCCGATCAGTTCCTAGAAAAGTTCGATGAGTTCATTCCGATCGAAAGCCAAGTTCAAGACATTGTTGATAACATTAAGATGTTGCGTGCTGATAAAGAGCTTTCCCCTAAGCTAAAACCGCTCCTCAACGAATTCGGTGTTGTGGTATTTGAAGCCATGTATTCTGAAAATCAAAGTTCGTCAGCGACTTATCGCGCCTTTGATTCCATTCTAGAAAAATCTTATTCCTTAGAAAACGAAGAACAAGATGCACTCCAACAACTACTGGCTGATGCGTCAGCATTGTTGAGTGATTACGCTCAGCTTAACTATTTGGTTGATAAGATTAAGAAAAACTCAGTAAATGAACAGATCATAAAACTCGAAGCTGAGTTCCATGATCGTCAATTCAACCTATTGTTGGTGATGCTAGGCTTAAGCTTGGTGGCGATGAGCGGGATAGTGTTTTGGGGCGTTAGGTCCACAAAAACGATGAAAGAAGCAGACCAAGAACTCAGCTCTGAACTAGAAATTAATTCAAGTAAGGAAGACGCTTCTTATAGCGATGTTGTTTCCTCAGCAGTGAAACAAGCAGATAGTGACGCTTATGTATCCGAGAACAGGCCAACGCGCCAGTCTTCCGACTCTCAACCTCCGCAGAGCGTTAACGTTACAAGCCAACCCGTTGTACCGCAATACTCTATTCAGCAAGTCCCTGAACAGGCGCCAGTAGTAGAGAAACACGTTGCCAGTGTCACAGATTCAAAGCCTGCGATTGATATCGAAGACATGTTAGAAACGCTCGATGGTGATGCTGAGTCTGTCGAACTCTTGCTTGGTGTGTTTGTACAAGACCACGCAGGTGACTACGAGAAGTTTAAGTCTTTGTTGACCAAAGATGAAACCTCCGCGGCTCGCATTGTACATAGCTTAAAAGGCGTGGCTGGCAGTATTAAAGCGTCTCGGTTAGCCATCATTGCCGCAACCATTGAAATGACAATGAAGCAGTCCAGAGCGATCAGTGAACATGATTTAGCTGAACTAGAGCAGGCTATAAAAGCCTCTGTGGATTCTGCTCATGAATATTTAGACAGTCAGCGTTAACTTTTACAGGATTTTTGACAATACTATGACGAAGCGCTCATACAATCAGCGCCCTTAGTCTTTGTCAGAGGTTTATATGTTACGAGTTTCGAGTCGAAGTTGGATGGTGTTGGTGCTTAGCATTGTGCTAAGTGGTTGTTCTCTCTTAGAAGTTAAGTTAGATAGTCAAACGACGCCTCTCACTCAACAAGAGTTAAATGCTCGGATCATGACGCGTGAATACGCCAAGATGTTCTTTACACGAGTAGAAGATTCGGCCGATCTCATCGCGCAATCTTACCCTGCTGATGACACCTTACATCAATCTTATGTGTTGCTTTGGAAGATCCATGCAGAGCAGGGCTTACAACAAGCGGCTTACCAAACTTCCCCTATGTCTGCGTTAATTGACTCGTGGGTTTTCACTGCCCAAATGAATCAGTTTTATAGCCAAGGCGACGGCGCGGATCTGTTCGCGACGGATGATGCAGTAGAGACCGCTCGTTTTCTTGATCAAGAAGCCGAGAAGCTGGCAAAGGGTGTATTGAGCTCGAGTGATTTCAAAAACAGCAAAGCGTTCGTTGCGCAGTTTTCTGCTAGCCACCCATTTAAAGACCTCACATTCAGAAGCACACCTGCTTACCGTGAATGGCTAAATTACCTTGGTAAAGACGAATCGCAAATCGTCCAGAGCTTAGGCACCATGCCAGAAGCAATGAGTGACGCATCTGATCGTTTAAGCCTTATGGCTGACCAGACACCAAAACTGATGTCGTGGAAGGCGGAGTTGGTTGCATTGAATAGCTCACTAACGGGTGAAGACCTATCGATGACGCTGGAAAGCCTTCGTCAAACATCAGCAAGCATGCAAGACTTCATTGAGAACAATCCGGAGTACATGCAAACACTGGCTTCTATTATGTCGACAGAAATGCAACCATTGCTCAACGACCTCAGTGATAAAACCGACCAAAAATTAGCGATGTTGAGCGATGAACGTGTGGCTTTAGAAAAAATGGTGACACGTGAGAGAGAAGCACTTGTAGAGATGATTGCGAAAGAGCGCATCGAGATTGCGGGTATTGTGACTTCAGAGAGAGAACTGTTCACACAAGACCTTGATCGCGTCTCTCAAGAGGTGGTGGTACTTGCGATTGATAAACTGATGGAGTTAATCAAAGGTGTGATTATCTACTTCATCCTGTTTATCTTAGTGGTGTTCTTTGCTCCGTTAGGTATCGGTTACTGGTTGGGTAAACGAACCGCCAATAAATAGATAAATAAGTAAATCAGCAGATCAAAAAAGAGCGCTCTAGGGCGCTCTTTTTGCATTTATCCATTAACGTTTTGAGTTACGTTCGAAAGCGTTAGCTCCTGAACTTAAGCTTGTTGCTTGCTTAACTCGGTCGCTTCTTCAGCTTCAAACACTGGTGCTGTTGGTTCACACTTATCAACGAACCAACCCATGTAAGATGTCACGATAGTCACGATGATACAGATGAAGCTTAACCACATGAAGGGTGCGTAAGACAGCGTCGCAACACCAAGAATACTCGCCATGTAGATACCGTTATCACTCCAGGGAACCATACCCGACGTTAGCGTGCCACCAAACTCAGCATTACGCGATAGGTTCTTACGCTTGTAGCCTAAACGGTCGTAGTTTTTCGCACAGATTTTTGGCGTAAGGATTAACGATACGTACATTGCAGAACCGAACACGTTACCCATGAAGGCCGTACCAATTGTGCTCGTCGCTAGTGAGCCTGCGCTGTTTACGCGGCGCTCAAACACCTTAGCGATTGTCTCTAGTACGCCCACTTTATCCAGTAAGCCACCGAAACCTAGACCAAATACGATAACCGCAACTGAACCTAGCATTGAAGACATGCCGCCACGGTTAAGAATCGAATCAATAAACTCTACGCCAGATGAGATTGAGAACGGTGCCCAAGCCGTGTTGAATGCCGTTAGGAAGTCGATATCTTGGATCATGACTGCCCAGATAATACCCAGCAGAGAACCAAAACTGATGACCGGGAATGAAGGCATACGGAAAGCCAACAGACCAAGCACGATAAGTACCGGAACGAATGAGTAAGGCGTGATGTAGAACTGAACTTCCATCGCTTTGATGACAGAGTCTACTTGGCTCATGTCAACGTTGCCCGCGTAGTGGAAACCAAACGCAGTAAACATGATGCCTGTAATCACGTAGCTGATTAACGCAACTGGAAGCATGCCCTTGATGTGTTCAACCACTTCAACACCAGACATTGAAGAAGCCAGAATCACTGAATCAGAAAGAGGAGACATCTTGTCACCGAAGTAACAGCCTGACAGCACGGCACCTGCAGTAATCGGTGCTGGAACACCTAGGCCTTGGCCGATACCCATCATCGCGATACCTGCTGTACCCGCAGCACCCCAAGAAGTACCGGTCGCCAATGCAGTTAGAGAACAGATGATCATGGTCGCTAAAAGGAAGATAGAAGGGTGGATAGCTTTCAGACCATAGTAAATGATAGTAGGTACGATCCCGCCTGAGATCCAAGTACCAACAAGAGCGCCAACGGCTAAAAGTATTAAAACCGCGCCTAAGCCATTGGATATTCCTTTGAGTGCTGCTTTTTCTAAGTCTTTGTATTGGTGTCCAAGACGAATACCAAGAACCATGATAATGAACCAGCCAATATACAAGGCAAGTTGAATTGGAAGGTCAAGCTTTGCAGTAAAGGAAAAAGCAAGGGATAGAAATAGTCCTAACGCGATGAATACCTGCAATAGGTTCGGTAGGCGAGTTTTACTCTGCTTCATAAAAGCCTCTTGTGATTTCGAGCATTTATAGTGCTTCGTTATAGTGTGTGGTGCAAAACGGACACTACAGTAATTAGTTTATTATATCGAAAAAATACGCCCAAGTTGTGATATTTGACTGTTAACTCAATCAATTGTGGTTTCATAATCTAAATTTTTGTTACATTCATGGTTGTTACATGTTGAAATCTGTCGCACGTTGTTTTCGTTTTGTAAAATAAAACTCTGATTAACCTTGGTTTAAAAGAGGGATTTACTGTTTGTGATGAGCGTCGATTGAATCGACTTTGGCGATGTAAATGTTTGAATTTAACGATAATGGACGCTTAATCAATGAGGTGGAGATGGAATGTCGATACAGAGATAACTGCACGATTCATTACGTTCACTTAAAAGAAACGAAAAAGTTACACTTTTTGACAAAAAGCACTTGAGTTCTGTTTCTGAAAAACTTATAGATGGGGGAGAGCAATTTTTAATTTATACATGGAGAGTGAGCGATGAGAGTAGGTCTAGTTGGTTGGCGCGGTATGGTTGGTTCTGTACTGATGCAACGTATGGTTGAAGAGAAAGACTTCGACTTGATTGAGCCTGTTTATTACAGCACATCTCAGATTGGTATTCCTGCCCCTGTTTTAGGTGGTAAAGATGCGGGTCTACTTCAAGACGCTTTTGATATTGATAGCCTAAAACAGCTTGATGCTGTGATTACCTGTCAAGGCGGCGATTACACATCAAAAGTATACCCAGCACTGCGTCAAGCAGGTTGGAAAGGTTACTGGATTGATGCAGCATCTACTCTGCGTATGGATGCTGATTCAATCATCACTCTTGATCCTGTTAACTTGGCTCAAATCCAGCAAGGCATTCACAGCGGCACCAACACGTTCGTTGGCGGTAACTGTACTGTGAGCTTAATGCTTATGGCTCTAGGTGGTCTGTACGAGAAAGGCATGGTTGAGTGGATGAGTGCCATGACTTACCAAGCAGCTTCTGGTGCGGGTGCTAAGAACATGCGTGAGCTGATCTCACAAATGGGTGTGATCAACGACAGCGTAAGTTCTGAGTTAGCAAACCCTTCAAGCTCAATTCTTGATATCGATAAGAAAGTGGCTGATACGATTCGTTCATCTTCATTCCCAACAGACCAATTTGGTGCTCCGCTTGCAGGCTCACTGATTCCTTGGATCGATGTGAAGCGTGAAAACGGTCAGAGTAAAGAAGAGTGGAAAGCCGGTGTTGAAGCGAACAAGATTCTTGGTCTAGATGGTCAGCCAATCCCAATTGATGGTACTTGTGTACGAATCGGTGCAATGCGTTGTCACGCTCAAGCACTAACGATCAAGCTTAAGCAAGACGTGCCAATGGACGAGATCGAAGAGATCATCGCAACGCACAATGATTGGGTTAAAGTGATTCCTAATGACCGCGACATCACGGCACAGGAGCTAACACCAGCGAAAGTAACAGGCACAATGTCTGTACCTGTCGGTCGTCTGCGTAAGATGTCGATGGGTAACGACTTCCTAAACGCCTTCACGGTTGGTGACCAACTACTTTGGGGTGCTGCAGAACCACTACGTCGTACTCTACGCATTATCCTTGCTGAGAAATCGTAATAGGCAAGATTGCTTAAATTCTATTAGCTGATAAACCGAAAGGGTTGACGACAAACGTCAACCCTTTTTAGTTTATTGCTACCTCGTTATTCGGCCCTCGAAACTGCCCTTAAATCTCTTCGCATCTCGCTACTCGAATCTCGTGTCTGCTTTTATTTCTCGTCGGTGACGACACGCTTGTCTGGATCCGCTAATTCGCTAGCACAGTGCTTGCAATACATGGCGTCTGAATCATGACCCGCTCGGTTACAATTCGGGCACTTAACCAACTCTTTGTGCGAGTTCATCTCATTACTGAGTTCTGCAGTAATGATCCCGGTTGGCACTGCTAAGATAGAGTAACCCAATAGCATGGTCAGTGATGCTATGGCTTTACCAAGCGCGGTCTGCGGCACCATGTCACCATAACCTACCGTAGTGATAGTCACGATGGCCCAATAGATACTGTGAGGAATACTGGTGAAGCCATTGTCAGGACCTTCAATAACAAAGATCAAGGCGCCAAAGATAACCACCAAGATGCCGACGGTGCTAAAGAAGATCAGTATCTTTCGTCGTGCCATTAATAGTGAGCGCAACAGAATATTGGAATCTTGCAGGTAGCGAACCAGCTTTAGAATTCGGAAGATACGCATCACACGCAGCAGTCTCACCACACCCATAAATGAAGCGCCTGGGAAGATGATTGCTAGGTAGGTCGGAAGAATCGCCAATAGGTCAACGACACCATAAAAACTGGTGGCGTAAGATTTTGGCTTTGGGGAGCAATAGAGCCTTAACAAATACTCAAGAGTGAAGAGTGCAGTGAAGGTGTATTCGATATAACGCAGCTGTTGTGACCATTCGGTCATCACATTAGGGATGGATTCTAAGATCAGAACCAACAGCGAAGCCAAGATTGCAACGATCAGAGTTATATCAAATGCACGTCCGGGTGGCGTGTGAGTACCAAAGATAATGACGTACAAATGATGCTTGAGTGGCTTGCGTGACATAAGGAGAGGTTCGTCTTCTGTTAAATGCATTAACAGTCATTATACAAGCTTCATAATAACGAGGCGAGTGAAAGCCCAATTGCTTTACTCGCCTCATCTATATTTCAATATTGTTGCCCTTTATAGAGCAACCGAAATGTTGTTAAACGTTATGCCAAGCCTGGGAACAGATTACGTAGGCCATTGGCGATGAACTCGATGCCCAATGCGCCAAGAATCAGACCCATGATACGAGTGATCACGTTGATACCCGTTTGACCTAAAAAGCGAACGATAACCGGCGCTGAACGGAACAAAAGCCAAGAGCACGTTGCGAATGCGATGATGCTAATGCCGATGCCGACCGTATCAATAGCAGCAGGGTAGCGAGAACCATAAACAATGGTCGAGCTGATTGCACCTGGGCCTGCCATTAGCGGCATAGCAAGTGGAACAACGCCGATCTGCTCTTTGCTGATGTATTCAGACTTCTCTTGTTTGTTCTGCTTATCTTCACCGAGCTTACCGCTCATCATCGAAAATGCGATGCTCAATAACAGTAAGCCACCAGCAACGCGGAATGAATCCAACGAGATGCTAAACATATCAAGAAGCATTTGCCCTGCAACAAGTGACATAATCAAGATCACGGCAACAGCAATATTTGCTTGTAAGGCTGTCCTGTTCCTCTCTTCTGGCGGCATATGAGCAGTAAGAGAAACAAAAACAGGCATGATGCCGATTGGGTTTACGGCAGCAACAAGCCCAAGGAAGAATTGCATAAAAATTGCGAGTTCTAAGCCTTGCATGAGAGCGATCTCCAGTTAGCGTACTTAAGGTTGAAGGGTTGATCTGTGAATAGTTTAGGCGCGTAATGTAAGGGACAAACTCAATTTACGCGAATGAAAAAAACTAACTTGAAATGGGTGATTCTTTTTAGAAAAACTAATTGAATCTCACTTTTGTTTTAAGCCTGTTGCAAGCTAGTTGGTAGTGTTTCATTTTGTAATTTATTATTGAGTAACTGTTAACCGACGCACGAAATTAATAAAAATTATGTCAGAATCTAGCCCGTACAACGCTATGGATATACTCTCAGTAGCACGAATATAGCTGTATACATGTAATTTAACGGACCAAAAATGAAACTTTTTTACAGTTTATTACGCTATGTAGAAAAAAGTTGTCTGTTTGCTTGTTTTTTGCGCGAACGAAAAGTGTGAGTTTAATCTATATAAATCATGCTCTTAAGTTCATTTTTGCGATTGCCTTACTACTTTCTGGTTAATTCTTTTTGGGTAACTGATCTGGGTCAATTTTTTTCACACAGTGAAATAATATACTCAGCCCTGAAAGCAATTTACTAAGAACGCTGGTGTTTAAGGTTAACGGCAAGCAGCGAATTTAATAAAAAGTTTTTAATATTTATTATTTTAGGAGATCCACCATGCCTGTAACTAACTTAGCGGAACTTGATGCTCTAGTAGCTCGCGTTAAAGCAGCACAAGAAGAGTTTGCAACATTCTCTCAAGAGAAAGTAGACGCAATCTTCCGCGCAGCTTCTCTTGCTGCTAACCACGCTCGTATTCCACTTGCTCAACAAGCAGTTGCTGAATCTGGAATGGGTATTGTTGAAGATAAGGTTATCAAAAACCACTTTGCATCTGAATTTATCTACAACAAATACAAAGACGAAAAAACATGTGGCATCTTAGAAGAAGATGACAACCTAGGCACAATGACTATCGCTGAGCCTGTAGGTATCATCTGTGGTATCGTTCCAACAACGAACCCAACTTCTACAGCAATCTTCAAATCTCTAATTTCTCTTAAGACACGTAACGGCATCATCTTCTCGCCACACCCACGTGCAAAGAACTCAACTAACGACGCAGCGAAACTAGTTCTAGACGCAGCT
Organism: Vibrio sp. 10N.222.55.B11; assembly: GCF_041473705.1. Lineage (NCBI taxonomy): Bacteria > Pseudomonadati > Pseudomonadota > Gammaproteobacteria > Vibrionales > Vibrionaceae > Vibrio > Vibrio sp. 10N.222.55.B11. The sequence goes on along the minus strand of NZ_JBFRST010000004.1, from coordinate 116,056 downwards.
GTTGCAGCTGGTGCTCCAAGAGACATCATCGGTTGGATCGACCAACCATCTGTAGAGCTTTCTAACGCGCTTATGAAGCACGACGGTATCGCACTTATCCTTGCTACTGGTGGTCCAGGCATGGTTAAAGCAGCATACTCTTCTGGTAAGCCTGCTATCGGTGTTGGTGCTGGTAACGTTCCTGTCGTTATCGATGAAACAGCTGACATCAAACGTGCTGTAGCATCTATCCTTATGTCTAAGACTTTCGATAACGGCGTAGTATGTGCTTCTGAGCAAGCTGCAATCGTAGTTAGCGAAGTATATGACGAAGTTAAAGAGCGTTTCGCTTCTCACAAAGCTCACGTTCTATCTAAAGCTGACGCTGATAAAGTACGTAAAGTTCTGCTTATCGACGGCAACCTAAACGCTAAAATCGTAGGTCAACCTGCTCCAGCAATCGCTGAAATGGCTGGTGTTAAAGTTCCTGCTGATACAAAAGTACTTGTAGGTGAAGGTCTTGGTAAAGTTTCTTACGATGACGAATTCGCTCACGAGAAACTATCTCCAACTCTAGGTCTATTCCGCGCAGATGACTTCGAAGACGCAGTTGCTCAAGCGGTAACTATGGTTGAAATCGGTGGTATCGGTCACACATCTGGTCTTTACACTAACCAAGATACTAACGCAGACCGCATCCGTTACTTCGGTGACAAGATGAAGACTGCTCGTATCCTAATCAACATCCCGACTACTCACGGTGGTATCGGTGACCTGTACAACTTCAACGTTGCACCTTCTCTAACTCTAGGTTGTGGTTCATGGGGTGGTAACTCTATCTCTGAGAACGTAGGTCCTAAGCACCTTATCAACAAGAAAACTGTAGCGAAGCGAGCTGAAAACATGTTGTGGCACAAACTACCTAAGTCTATCTACTTCCGTCGTGGTAGCCTTCCAATCGCAATGAGCGACCTAGAAGGTAAGAAACGCGCATTCCTAGTAACTGACCGTTTCCTATTCAACAACGGTTACGCAGATGACGTAGTTAGCTTGCTTAAAGCACAAGGCATCGAAGTTCAAACTTTCTTCGACGTAGAAGCGGATCCAACGCTATCTGTTGTTGAGAAAGGCGCTGAAGCAATGAAGAGCTTCCAACCTGACGTAATCCTTGCTCTAGGTGGCGGTTCTCCAATGGATGCTGCTAAGATCATGTGGGTTATGTACGAGCACCCAGAAACTCACTTCGAAGAACTAGCAATGCGCTTTATGGACATCCGTAAACGTATCTACAAGTTCCCTAAAATGGGTCAAAAAGCTGAGCTTGTATGTATCACTACAACTTCAGGTACAGGTTCAGAGGTTACTCCATTCGCTGTTGTTACTGACGACAAGACTGGTGCTAAATACCCACTAGCTGATTACGAAATCACGCCAAACATGGCTATCGTTGATGCGAACCTAGTAATGAACATGCCTAAGTCTCTAACAGCGTTCGGTGGTTACGATGCAGTAACTCACGCTCTTGAAGCTTACGTATCTGTTCTAGCGAACGAGTACTCAGACGGTCAAGCTCTTCAAGCTCTTAAGATGCTTAAAGAATACCTACCATCAAGCTACAAAAATGGTGCGGCTGACCCAATAGCTCGTGAGAAAGTACACAACGCAGCAACTATCGCTGGTGTAGCATTTGCGAACGCATTCCTAGGTGTGTGTCACTCAATGGCTCACAAAATTGGTGCTGAGTTCCACCTACCACACGGTCTTGCTAACGCACTACTTATCTCAAACGTTGTACGTTACAACGCGAACGATAACCCAACTAAGCAGACTGCATTCTCTCAGTACGACCGTCCACAAGCACGTCGTCGTTACGCTGAAGTTGCTGACCACCTAGGCCTAAGCCAAGCTGGTGACCGTACAGCTCAGAAGATTGAACGTCTACTGACTTGGTTAGAAGAGCTTAAAGTTGACCTAGATATCCCACTATCTATCCAAGCTGCGGGTGTTAACGAGTCTGACTTCATCGCTAAACTAGACGAGCTAGCTGTTGAAGCGTTCGATGACCAGTGTACAGGTGCTAACCCACGTTACCCTCTAATCACTGAGCTAAAAGAAGTTCTAACAACTTCTTACTTCGGCCAACCATACGTTGAAGGCGAAACTTTCGAAGGTACTACAGTTATCCTTAAGAAAGCAGACCAAAAGCCAGCTGAAGCGAAAGCGCCAAAAGCTAAAAAAGAAAAAGCTAACGCATAATAAGTAAGCATTAGTTTTGAGATAAGTTTTCGCTAGCACGATACTTATCTATCGGGAAAAGATGAAAGCCCCAGTCGAGAGACTGGGGCTTTTTTTATGTTTGGTTCGTTTGTAAAACGGATTGAGAGGCAATAGCTCTGCTACTTAATATGAGCTGAGCCAGTCATGTTCAATTGGAATAGGGAGTTAAACCTCTGCCGCGACAACTCGCCCACTGAAGTAGTCATTCGAGACAATGTATTCGGTTGTTCTGGTCAGCTCGTCTTGCAGCTGCGCCCAGTGACATCGGTTGAGCTTGCCATCGGAGTTATGAACGGCGGGAACAACGCCACCGACTCGAATGCCAAAGGGAGTCAGCTCTTTCGCCCAACTATGGGTAAAGCCAGTGATCATTGAGTTTGCGCTCTCTAAGCCAGACACATCGTGAAAGTCATCATGAGATATCACATTCACAATCACGCCTTCCTTATCTTCCTCTCGCAATCTCTCAGCACTGATTTGCCCAAATGCGAACAGGGTCGATGCCATCGATGAGAGATCATTAATAAAGCTGCTCACAGGCTGATCGCCAATTAGGCTAGGCATTGGGGAGCTTATCCAGTTATTGACCAGCACATCGGGTGTCGTGTTGAAGGTGGTTTGAATAAAATCATATACGCTGAGAATCGCTTGGCTGTCATTGCCTTTGAGCGTGTAGTGGTAAACAGAGTCAGAAAACCGGGCACACTGTAGATACGTCGCTTTAAGTGCTTCCGTGTCTTTATCACAAAGGATGACGGTGGCTCCAAGGTTAACAAAGTGGTTCGCAATCGCCCCCCCCAGTAGCGAGCCGGCAGATGTCACCAATATGATTGAGCTTTTTATTTCCATCCCAGTACCTAAACAAATCGTCCATGTCGGATAAGGATGGGTTAAAATTTATACAACGGGTGTGAATTGGTTCAAACTAAGGTGTGCCAATTAATAAGTTTTTATGAACTTAGTGGCACGTCACATTTTGTAGTAACTTCAAGCGGTAACCGACATCAGGTGTTTTTAGGTTGCCTAAGGCTAGTGGTTCATATCATTCGTGTGAATACTTTGAAGTGTGCGAGTTAGTCGAAGAAGAGCTATGGATAGACAGCGAAAAAGGGAAAGGTAGGTGATCGCTATACTTGAGCTTGAATTTGATACCGACGTTGCGCGGTGGTTAGCTCATTGTAGAGCGTGGCATGTGGCAAATCAGGTAAATGCTTGTTTGCGAGTTTGCGTCGGTCATGACCAGAAAGGTTTTGGTAAACCTCTTCGGGTAAGTCGGCTGTATCTTCAGGCATGAAGGCAAGCGCTTCAGGTTTCAAGTAATGGCTGAGTTTGGCGCTGGCAAGGCTAGCTTGATGAAAATGATTAGATTGCTGAGCTGAAATCTCATATGAAGATTGGTTTGAACGCAGTTGTTGAGGTTCTGCTACGCCAAATTGTTTGCGCAGGCGATCTTCATTTGTCTCTGTGATTTCAATGGTGTCAATTGGCGTGCAATCACGGACATCATTAGAAAACATAGATAGCAGCAACGCGAAATCTGCACGGCGACCTTGCTCAACCGCTTGGCTGATCCCGATGCCGAACTTCAGTTCGTTGATGATTCCTGCTTTGTCTAAAGTATGTATTTGCATGTCGCCTCTCATTGGATACACCTTTAACGGCATGGAGTCGGCAAACTTTAGTGTTTAATTACAGGCAAATAGAGAATTTATGTAGGGTTGGGAAGAAGGCTATCAATAATTCGAGAAGTAAGCGCTATTGGCGGGTTTATTACGAAATGTTTAGATTTTGTGGAACACGACAGATACAAAAAAGCTCACGCCGAGGCATGAGCTTTCAATAGATAACTCGCTATAAATAGCGCAGCGTAAGCAATAATTACTTAGCTAGGTTCTCTTCTACGAAAGACCAGTTTACTAGGTTCCAGAATGCAGCCATGTAGTCAGGGCGAACATTGCGGAAATCGATGTAGTAAGCGTGTTCCCATAGGTCAACAGTTAGAAGTGGAGTAACACCTTCTTCTGTTAGAGGAGTAGCAGCGTTAGAAGTGTTAACGATGTCTAGAGAACCGTCAGCTTTCTTAACTAACCAAGTCCAAGAAGAACCGAAGTTGTTGATTGCTGAATCAGTGAATTTCGCTTTGAATTCTTCGAAAGAACCGAATGCAGCGTTGATAGCTTCTGCAACAGCGCCAGTTGGTTCGCCGCCCGCTTTAGGAGCAAGACAGTGCCAGTAGAACGTGTGGTTCCAGATTTGAGCAGCGTTATTGAAAACACCACCAGTAGAAGTCTTAACGATCTCTTCTAGTGTTTTGCCTTCAAACTCAGTACCTGGGATAAGGCCGTTTAGCTTAACAACGTAAGTGTTGTGGTGCTTACCGTGGTGGAAATCTAGCGTTTCTGCTGAGATGTGTGGTTCTAGCGCGTCTTTCGCGTAAGGAAGAGCCGGTAGTTCAAATGCCATTGCTCAATTCTCCATTGATATGAAAGAGTTAACTCTTTCGATTGCTTCCAGTGATATTATTATTCATGGCTCGCTATACTGCCAACCATGGTCAATTTGCTGACTTGCGATATAGTTTAGCAAGTTTTTACTTTATTAAAAGCTTATTTCATTACTTTTGTGTGAATTGTTAGCTTAGCTTGTTAACCGCTTTTTTTATATGGTTTTTATTCTTTTAGTTTGGGGTAGAATAAAGGCAATAAAAGCCGTAATCCATTAACGAGGAAGCAATGGAAACTATCGATAAAATCAAACAGCAAATTGAAGAAAACACTATTCTACTGTACATGAAAGGTTCTCCTAAGCTACCTAGCTGTGGTTTCTCTTCTCAAGCGTCTCAAGCTCTAATGGCATGTGGCGAAAAATTTGCTTACGTAGATATCCTACAAAACCCTGATATCCGTGCAGAGCTTCCTGCTTACGCACAGTGGCCAACTTTCCCACAACTTTGGGTTGAAGGTGAGCTAATCGGTGGTTGTGACATCATTCTTGAGATGTTCCAAAAAGGCGAACTTCAGCCAATCATCAAAGAAGCAGCGGCTAAAGTTGCTGGCGATGACGCTGAATAAGTTCTAGCCTTTGCGCTGAATAGTTAAAATGAGGGGCCTTAATCAGGCTCCTTTTTTGTTTGAATTGATCGAATCATTGACTCGATAAGGAATGAACAATGAACGTAAAACTTCATTATGTGCATGATCCAATGTGCAGCTGGTGTTGGGGTTACAAGCCAACACTTGAGTTATTGAAACAACAATTGCCTGCGAGCATTGAGTTTAACTATGTAGTGGGTGGTTTGGCCCCGGATTCTGATGAGCCAATGTCAGAAGAGATGAAAGGCAAGCTGCAAGCGATTTGGAAGCAGATCGAAGCTAAGTTGGGTACTGAGTTTAACCATGATTTTTGGACAAAGTGCCAACCTGTTCGCAGTACTTACCCTGCGTGCCGTGCCGTGATTGCTGCAGGTTTTCAAGACCACTACGAAGCGATGCTTGAAGCGATTCAACATGCTTACTACCTTCGTGCGATGTTGCCACATAGCCAAGACACACATTTGCAGTTGGCTGAAGAGCTAGGTATGAATGTTCAACAGTTTGAAAATGACCTTTCTAGCAAGTTATTGGAAAGTGAGTTAGATGACCAGCTAGGCTTTAAAGAAGCGATGGGTGTATTTTCTTACCCGACCTTAATGCTTGAAGTGAACGGCATCTTTAGTGAAGTTGAATTGGATTATCATTCAACGGAAGCGACGCTTAAGTCTATTCGCGAAATTTTAGTGAGTAATGCTCCCGCTGCGTAATTCAGCGAGAGTCATCTGTATTCGCAATGATTTCTAAGGCTTACTCATCAGAGTAAGCCTTTTTTGTTTGGTGTCGCTAGTTCAATGAGAGTGAGCGGAAGGAAGAGTAGAATGAATCTCAGAGACAAAAAAGACCGCACGAGGCGGTCTTTATAAAAGTGAGCGTAGGACTGTTTAACTACAGAACCTAATTACAGAACCATGGCTGCAATCCAACCGAATACGATCAGTGGGATGTTGTAGTGCAGGAACGTCGGTACTACGGTTTCCCATACGTGCTCGTGTTGACCATCAGCATTTAGACCAGACGTTGGACCTAATGTTGAGTCAGAAGCCGGAGAGCCCGCATCACCAAGTGCAGCAGCTGTACCTACTAGAGCGATTGTTGCCATTGGCGAGAAGCCAAATGCTGCTGCTAGTGGAACGTAGATAGTTGCAAGGATTGGAATCGTAGAGAACGAAGAACCAATGCCCATAGTAACCAATAGACCAACAATTAGCATAAGTAGTGCTGCTAGAGGCTTGTTGTCGCCGATGCTTGTTGAAAGTGCTTCAACCAGAGATTCAACGCCACCTGTTTGCTTCATAACTGCCGCGAAACCTGCTGCTGCAATCATGATGAAACCGATCATTGCCATCATGTGAACACCCTTGGTGAAGACATCTTGTGTCTCTTTCCAAGCAATAACGCCACCGAAGGTAAATACCATGAAACCCGCTAGAGCACCGATGATCATAGAGCCAGTCGATAGTTGAACTGTTAGCGCTGCTACGATACCAGCTGCTGCTACTAGGATGTGCTTCTTGTTGATCTCTTTCACTTCTGTTGAAACAACAGTGTGAGAGGTTTCTTTGTATTGGCGAGGCTTACGGTAAGTAAAGAATACTGCAGTAAGGAGACCGAAGATCATGCCTGCTGCTGGTAACAACATTGCCATAGGTACTTGGCTTGCTACAACGTTTTCAAGACCATTGTCGTGAAGGTTTTTAAGCAGGATGTTGTTTAGGAAGATGCCACCAAAACCAATCGGTAACACCATGTAAGGTGTAATCAGACCAAAAGTCAGCACACACGCAACTAGACGACGGTCTAGGTTCATTTTTGCGAATACGCCTAGTAGAGGTGGGATTAAGATTGGGATGAAGGCGATATGTACCGGAATCACGTTTTGCGAAGACATGGTCACTAAGATCAACGACGCAAGCATGCCGTATTTAAGACCAGTCGATGCTGCACTGTTCTCTTTGCCGTGAATGCGTTTGATAACACTTTGAGCAAGGAGATCTGTGATACCAGAACGTGAGATAGCAACAGCGAATGTACCAAGCATAGCGTAGCTAAGTGCAATCGTTGCACCGCCGCCTAACCCACTTTCGAAAGCCGCGACTGCGTCGTTCAAGCTCATACCAGAGGCTACGCCACCGATAATTGCACTGAACGTCAGAGCAACGACTACGTTTACGCGCATCAAAGCTAAAACAAGCATGATGCAAACTGAAATTACAACAGGATTCATATTATTCTCGGGATGTTGTGTTTTTTATGAAGGCAATACGAAAAAACGTTTACCGACTCTATTTTTTATTCTTCGTCAACAAGAGGCCAACCACCAAGGGCTTTCCATTTGTTTACAATGCCGCAAAATAACTCTGTGGTTTTTTGCGTATCATACAAAGCAGAGTGTGCTTCTTTGTTGTCAAATTCCATCCCTGCAGTGCGGCAAGCTTTAGCCAAAACGGTTTGACCGTAGGCAAGACCACTAAGAGCTGCAGTGTCAAAAGTAGCAAATGGATGGAAAGGGACGCGTTTAAGCTTACAGCGCTCACTTGCCGCATTAACGAAGTTCAAATCGAATGTAGCGTTGTGAGCAACCATGATTGCACGACTGCAATCTGAAGCTTTTTGTTCTTTTCTCACTAGCTTGTAGATTTCTTTAAGGGCTTCTTGTTCCGACACAGCACCACGTAATGGGCTAAATGGGTCTTTAATTCCGTTAAAGTCTAATGCTGCCTGCTCTATATTTGCGCCTTCAAAAGGCTCAATGTGAAAATGAAGCGTTGATGCAGGGTGCAGATCTCCGTTCTCATCCATTTTTAATGTAATGGCACAGATTTCTAATAATGCATCGGTTTCAGCGTTAAACCCTGCGGTTTCCACGTCGATGACCACTGGAAAATAGCCGCGAAAGCGTTTTTTTAGGGTCAGAGCTTCGTTTTCTACAGTCATGTTAGCCCAAATAAGTGTGATTAAGGCTGCATTATTGCAGATAATAGCAGTGATAAAAACTAGGGAAGGGCAATAAATCTTAAATTACCTAACCCATTGCGGCTTGATAATTGCATATTTAAACGTGAGAGAAAAATGCGGCAATTGGCTGCATTGTTAAACGAATTGCTTAAGAGATACTCCACTTTATGAAGAAACAACTCATAACAGGTTCAATGCTATTTTCGCTACTTGTGTCGTCATCGGTCATGGCACAAGAAAAGCGTTACGGAGCATCTCCTCAACAGTCGACATGGGAGATGGTAGCCAACACGCCACTTGAATGTCGCTTGGTCCACCCAATTCCAAACTTTGGTGATGCTGAGTTCTCATCTCGCGCGAGTAAAAAAATCATTTTGGACTTTGAGCTTAAAATGCGCCGTCCAATGGGTGCGACGCGCAATGTAAGCTTGATCTCCATGCCGCCACCTTGGCGTCCGGGTGAAAGTGCTGATCGTATGACAACCATTAAGTTCTTCCAGCAATTTGACGGCTATGTCGGCGGTCAAACAGCTTGGGGCATCTTGAGTGAGTTGGAGAAAGGGCGTTATCCGACATTCAGCTACCAAGAGTGGCAGAGCCGAGATCAACGTATCGAAGTGTCGTTGTCGTCGGTGTTGTTCCAAGAAAAATACAATGTGTTCAGTGACTGTGTTGCTAACCTGCTGCCTTACAGCTTTGAAGATATCTCTTTCACTATTTTGCATTACGACCGCAACAGCGACCAGCTGAACAAGTCGTCGCGCAAAAGGCTGAGCCAGATTGCCGATTACGTTCGCTATAACCAAGACATCGACCTTGTGCTGGTGGCAACGTACACCGACTCTGTCGACAGCAAAGGGATTAGCCAAAACCTTTCAGAGCGCAGAGCAGAATCGTTAAGAGAGTACTTCAAATCTCTAGGCCTGCCAGAAGATCGTATCCAAGTGCAAGGCTATGGCAAGCGTCGTCCGATTGCGGACAATAACTCGCCAATTGGTAAAGATAAGAACCGACGTGTTGTGATCTCTTTAGGTCGCACACAGGTTTAAGCTAAACAACAGCTTGTTTTGAAATGACAAAGCCCGTCTTGATGACGGGCTTTTTTATGTTTTAAATTTGGAGTCGTTGTTTTAACGGAACTTGTTTAATTCAAGCGGAAGCGGGCGATCATTTCACAGTTGGTCGCGGTATCGATCTTTTCCACCATAGAGGCAATTTTAGGGTTTGGGTGGCGTTTCATGAAATCGATCAGCGCTTTCTTACAGCAACCAATAGAATCGATAAAGCTTGAACATTGAGTATTAGGGCACTGAGGGATCAGTGTGAGTACCTTTTCAGAAGCCAGTTGAAGATACTTAAGTTCATACTCGGTATCACCTGCCCAGCGCCAGAATTGTGCAAGGTTATGACAAGATATAACCGAGATCAGTAACCGCTCATCGGCCTCTATATCTGTGCGCTCAGTAATTTCCTCACTTAGGTTCAATGCCTGCTGATAATGAAGAATACTTCGTACAGGATCGTCGAGCTGCAATGCAGTATCGGCAAGTAACGTGTGTTTTTCCCATTCGCTAATCATTGTATTACCTCACTAATCAATAGGTGGTTAATTTAAATGATAATCATTATCATGTAAAGTTTCATCAATGAGATTGTTAAGAATAATTGGTAAAGAATATCGATTATGGTGAGAGTGATAAAAAAGAAGCGAGCATAGTGCTCGCTTCGTTTTTCATTTCTTCAGGCGTTCAAACCCAACTTCTCAAAGAGGTTAAGGAATTAACCTTCTAGACCTGCGCTTGCTTGTTTGTTCTGAATTAGCTCAATCATGTAGCCATCAGGATCTTTCACGAACGCAATGTGTGTAGAGCCGCCTTTAACCGGACCCGCTTCTCGCGTTACGTTGCCGCCAGCTGCTTTAATCGCATCACACGTTGTGTAGATGTCATCAACACCGATAGCAACGTGACCAAAAGCAGAGCCAAGATCGTATTCCGTGGTGCCCCAGTTGTAAGTCAGCTCAATCACTGCGCCTTGAGATTCGTCGCCAAAGCCAACGAAAGCCAGTGTGTATTCGTACTCTTTGTTTTCGTTCTTACGTAATAGCTGCATGCCCATTACATTGGTGTAGAACTCGATAGACTTGTCTAGATCACCCACGCGTAGCATGGTGTGTAAAATACGACCGTTTGACATGATTTGCTCCTAGCGTTAACTATGTTTACGTTTTTTGTAATTCTGTTTTATGCCGCCAGAAAAGTGCGGCACGGTTTAGCTTCTTAGCTTCTTAGCTTCTTAGCTTCTTAGCTTTGGGCTAACAGCTTATGAGCTTAGACGTCTGTTTTTTCCTTGAACTCACACAAATCCTCAATGATACAGCTGCCACAGCGTGGTTTACGTGCGACACAGGTGTAACGTCCATGAAGAATGAGCCAATGGTGGACATCCAGTTTGAATTCTTTTGGGATAACTTTAAGTAGTTTTGCTTCGACATCGTCGACGGTTTTACCCATCGCTAGCTTAGTGCGGTTTGATACACGATAGATGTGAGTATCAACGGCAATGGTTGGCCAACCGAATGCGGTATTTAACACTACGTTGGCTGTTTTACGACCGACACCTGGAAGGGCTTCTAATGCAGCGCGATCTTCCGGTACTTCACCATTATGTAGGTCAAGCAGCATACGACACGTTTTGATGGTGTTTTCTGCTTTTGAGTTAAATAGGCCGATGGTCTTGATATACTCTTTTAAGCCATCAACACCTAGGTCGAAAATTGCTTGCGGAGTGTTGGCTAAAGGGTACAGCTTATCCGTCGCCTTGTTCACGCTGACATCGGTTGCTTGTGCAGACAATAGAACGGCAATCAGCAGCTCGAATGGGCTGTTCCAGTTAAGCTCAGTCTCTGGCTTTGGATTGTTTTCTCTTAAACGCTCAAGTATTTCTACTCGTTTTACATTGTTCATAGCGACATTACTTTCAAATAGTTAGGGCATGAAGCTTGGATTGCTTCTGCTTTATCATCGGTTACGCGCTCTTATGAGCGTCATTATTATATGTACTGTTTAGATCTGATTTCCCCCGCTGAGTGGTTGAGCTAACTCAGCGAGGTTTAAGCTAATTTAACTTATTAGGCATTGGTAACGCGAGCGCGTTCAATGACTGGTTTTTCTTGTTTTGGTTGTCTAGATTTTGCTTGGTTATCGATGATATTTTTCAAAGCAATTAAGAAACCAACACCAATGAAGGCACCCGGTGGAAGCAGGGCTAACAAGAAGCTGTTATCAAATTGGAATATCTGGATTCGTAACACCGAAGCCCAGTCACCAAGCAGCAGGTCTGCGCCATCAAATAGGGTCCCGTTACCAATAATCTCACGCATCGCACCTAACACGACCAATACTGATGTCATGCCTAGACCCATCCAGAAACCATCTTGAGCCGCTGGTAGCACTTCATTTTTTGAAGCGAAGGCTTCCGCACGACCAATGATGATGCAGTTGGTTACGATCAGCGGGATGAAGATACCCAAAGAGAGGTAAAGCCCATAGGCGTAAGCGTTCATCAGCAATTGAACACAGGTTACTAGCGAGGCAATGATCATTACGAATACTGGGATACGTACTTCTTTTGGCACATGATTACGAACCAAAGAAACAGAAACGTTTGAGCCGACTAGTACAAGCAAGGTAGCAATGCCTAGCCCAAGTGCGTTAGTGACTGTTGACGATACAGCCAGCAGCGGACATAACCCAAGAAGTTGCACTAGGGCAGGGTTATTGGCCCACATGCCATTTTTGATCAATGTTTTATGGTCACTCATTATTCACCACCACAATTTAGAGGTTGAGCAAGCAATGCTTGGTTGTTTTGGTTAACGTACTGGACCGCTTGTTTGACTGACTTCACGACTGCTCTTGGCGTGATAGTAGCGCCAGTAAACTGGTCAAAATCACCACCGTCTTTACGAACCTTCCAACGGTCTAGATTAGAATCCGTCACTTGCTTACCTGAAAACGAAAGAATCCAATCACTCACACGCAGATCAATCTTATCACCCAAGCCCGGAGTCTCTTGGTGAGAAAGCACGCGAGTACCTAAAATAGTACCGTCAGTTTTCATTCCAACAATGACTTTAATCGCGCCATTGTAGCCGTCTGGTGCAATCGCTTCGATCGCAATCGCGCTTGGCTCACCATTAAGCTTAGCAATGTAAGCCGGCATCGCTTGCTCAGTACCAAGCTCTTCTGCTTGAACCAAAGTACAAGACGAAAACAGCTCGTTGTCGTGCTGATCGTGTGGGATCACTTGGTTAAGAACAGACAGTAACTGAGCCTGTTCTTGTTGTTTGATCTGATCTTTGGTCAGGTAGTGAGTTACCGCGACCAAACCCGTCGAAGCACACGCAAAAATCGCGAGTACAAGGCCGTTTTTCTTAATTGCATTTAGCATGGTATCCGCTCCCTTAGTGACCGTATGTGCGAGGTTTGGTGTAGTAGTCAATCAGTGGAACACACATGTTGGCTAACAATACAGCAAACGCCACGCCATCAGGGAAACCACCCCAACTGCGGATGATAAAGACTAAACCGCCGATCAGAGCGCCAAACACTAAGCGACCTTTGACTGTCGTGGATGCTGAAACTGGGTCGGTTGCAATAAAGAATGCACCAAGCATAGTCGCGCCAGACAGAAGGTGAATGGTTGGAGAAGCGGTTTCACCAGGAGTGAGCACTAAGAACACTAAGCTAAACAGAGTAAGACTGCCGATGAAAGCCACAGGGATATACCATTGAATAACACGTTGCTTAATCAGCACTAAACCGCCGATTAGGTAAGCAAGGTTTACCCACTCCCAGCCTACGCCAGCTAACCAACTAAATTGAGGTTGAGATAGTGCTTCTGAGGCAGTATTGCCTGCCGTTAATGCCGTTTTGAATGCATCAAGCGGCGTCGCCATTGTGGTGCCATCAATGCCAAGGCGTGCTTGTTGCAGAGACAAACCTTCGTTATTGAAGCCAGTAAAGATCATCAAGAATGAGTCAATAAAGCTTGTTGCTTCTGCTGTCAGGCTCGCGGGAGCATTCCAACTGGTCATTTGAACTGGGAATGAAATCAGCAAAACAACGTAAGCGACCATCGCAGGGTTAAATGGGTTCTGCCCTAGGCCGCCGTATAAGTGTTTCGCGATAATAATAGCGAAGAACATACCAATGACGAGGATCCACCACGGAGAGTGTGGGGGAATCGCGACACTCAGTAGCCAAGCGGTTACAACAGCACTGTAATCACGCAGTGCCATTACTGGCGGGCGTTTTCTCAATAGCATGACGGCTGCTTCAAAGGTAACAGCAAGTGCAATAGCAAATACTAACTGGATGAGGGTACCCCATCCAAAGAAGTAGGTTTGAGCTAGTAGACCTGGCAATGTACAAATAGCCACCCATTTCATTAGATCTGGGGTGCTTCTACGGCTATGCGCGTGCGGTGAGCTGGCGATAAAGAAGGCCACTACTCTTTCTCCTCATTGTTCTTTTTATCTAGCTCTTGCTGGGCTTTTTTCGCTTTAGCACGAGCGATAGCTGCAGCAACAGCAGCTTTCTTCGGATCGACCTGTTCAGATTGAGTATCAGTTTCTACTTCAACTACTGGTTCAGATGTTTCTGCTTGCTTAGCTTGCTGTGCTTTTTTTGCTTTAGCACGGGCTATAGCGGCAGCAACGGCGTCTTTCTTAGCATCGCCAGAACTTCCAGCTTCAGTTTCAACTGCAGGTTCAGGAGCTTCGGTTGTTTCTTGTGTCGCTTGCTGTGCTTTCTTAGCCTTAGCGCGAGCGATGGCCGCAGCAACAGCAGCTTTCTTAGGGGCGACTTGCTCCGATTGAGTCTCGGTTTCAACTTCAACCACTGGTTCAGATGTTTCTGCTTGCTTCGCTTGCTGGGCTTTTTTGGCTTTAGCACGAGCGATAGCGGCAGTAACAGCATCTTTCTTGGCATCGCCGGATTTTTCAGCAGGAGCTTCAGCAGCAGATTCAGCTTGTTGAGCTTTCTTGGCTTTAGCACGAGCAATGGCCGCAGCGACAGCATCTTTCTTAGCATCGCCAGAGCTTTCAACAGGAGCATCCGAAGCAGATTCCGCTTGCTGTGCTTTCTTCGCTTTAGCGCGAGCAATCGCAGCAGCAACGGCGTCTTTCTTCGTATCGCCTGAGCTTTCTGCAGGAGTATCGGCTGCTGCTTGTTGTGCCTTGCGCTCTCTCGCTTGACGCTTGCGCTCTTCACGCAGTTTAGACATTTCAGAGTTGTCTGGTTCAGCGCCTTCCGCTTTTTGAGCTGCAGCTTGTTTCGCTTTTGCCTTCGCAATAGCGGCAGCAACCGCAGGTTTCACTGCTGGTTCTTCATTCGGAGCCTGATCCGCAGCGGCTTTTTGTGCTTTAACACGAGCAATCGCAGCAGCAATAGCATCATCACCGCCGGATTTTTTCATATCTTTACGGCGGTTATCTGCGGCTTTTTTAAAGCGGTTTTCACGTTCGGCTTTATCACGCTCCATACGAGCGTTCTTCTCTTCAAAACGAATCTTGGCGCGTTCTGCAGCAGCGGCTTCATCTTTTCGAGTTTTGATTTCAGCTTTTGCTTGGCGATAGTACTGAACAAGAGGGATTTCGCTTGGGCAGACAAATGCACATGCACCACATTCAATACAGTCTTTAATATTTAGCTCTTCACACTTATCCAACTCGTTGGCTTTGGCGTGCCATTGCAGTTGTTGAGGAAGTAGAGACGCAGGGCAAGCTTCAGCACATGCGCTGCAACGGATACATTCCATCTCGTAAGTGCTTGGTGAGATCTCACGACGCGTTGGCGCTAAAATACAGTTCGACGTTTTGGTGATTGGCACATTGGCATGCGGCAAGGTAAAGCCCATCATCGGGCCGCCCAAAATTAAACGCGGCAGTTTTTTATCTGCTTTGTAGCCAAACTCTTCAAGTAACTCATGTACTGGTGTGCCTAATAGCGCCCAAACGTTACGAGGTTGCTTAAAGGTTTTACCGGTTAATGTCACAACGCGGTTAACCACAGGTTCGCCGTCAATTACCGCTCGCTTAATCGAGTAAAGAGAGCCGACGTTCTGAACCAAAACACCAATGTCTGCAGGAATGCCGCCAGCTGGAACCTCTTTGTTGGTGAGGATCTTGATAAGTTGCTTCTCACCACCAGAAGGGTATTTGGTTGGGATAACACGAATGACGATATCTTTGTCTTTCGCAGCAATCTCCAGTGCTTTTATCGCATCTGGTTTGTTGTCTTCAATGCCGATAACCGTCAGCTTTGGTTGAAGGATGTGTTCAACCACTTCGATGCCTTTCAATACTTCTTCGGCATGCTCTTGCAGCAACTTGTCATCTGAGGTGATGTAAGGTTCACACTCAGCAGCATTGACGATCAAAATGTCGGTACGACCTAGACCTGATTGAAGCTTCTTAGCCGTAGGGAAGCCTGCGCCACCCATACCTGAAATACCAGCTTGGCGAATCACATCAAGCAGTTCGTCGGATGTCTTTGTAGAAAAATCTTCAACCGGGTGTTTTGTAACCCAAGAGTCTAGGCCATCAGGTTTAATAACCACGCACACATCACTCAAGCCTGAAGGGTGAGCGGTGGTTCGTGGTTCAATAGCGGTAATCACACCCGATGTTGGTGCATGTACTGGCAAAGTGAAGCCAGTCTCTAAGGCCGTCAGTTGTTGACCTTTTAGTACGGCATCACCAACAGCAACCAACAAGTTACCAGGCTTACCGATGTGCTGTTTCACTGGAAGAACGATTTCTTCAGGAAGCCTTGCATGCACGATATCAGTAGTATTCGACTGTTTCTTGTTTTCAGCAGGGTGCACACCGCCCGGGAAGTTCCAAATAGAGCCCGTGCGAATTTGTTCAATTAAAGAGATCATACTAACCCTATGCCTTAGGCTCTGACGCGGTCGCATCAGTTGCTTGGTTAGTGATATCAGTAACAGGAATGATGTTCATCTGCCATTTCCAATTTTCAGTCGTTGTTGCCACTGGAATCATTTCGATACAGTCAGTAGGGCACGGTGCGACACATAGATCACAACCTGTACATTCATCTTTGATTACTGTGTGAAGTGCCTTGGTGCCACCAACAATGGCATCAACAGGGCAGGCTTGAATGCATTTGGTACAGCCAATACACATATCTTCATGAATGAAGGCAACGGTTTTTACTTTGTTATCTAAGTCATGAGCGGAGTCTTCAACTTCTACGCCCATTAAATCTGCAAGCTTCTCAATGGTTGCTTGGCCGCCTGGAGGACATTTGTTGATCTTGTCTCCGTTAGCGATCGCCTCTGCGTATGGGCGACAGCCAGGGTAGCCACACTGACCACATTGAGTTTGCGGTAAAATGGTGTCGATTTGATCGACGATAGGATCGGCTTCGACTTTAAAACGGATAGAAGCAAAGCCCAAAATAGCGCCAAAAACGGCGGCTAAAACGGCGAGTGCAATGATTGCAATTAAGATGGTGCTCATGCTTATTTCACCAACCCAGTAAAGCCCATAAATGCCAGAGACATTAGGCCTGCTGTGATCATCGCAATCGATGCGCCTTTGAATGGCATTGGAACATCAGCAACCGCAATACGTTCACGCATTGCAGCAAATAAGATCAATACAAGAGAGAAACCCACCGCTGCGCCGAAACCATAGATGATCGACTGAATGAAGTTGTGGTTTTCATTGATGTTCAGAAGTGCCACACCTAATACCGCACAGTTGGTGGTGATAAGAGGCAGAAAGATACCCAGCAGGCGATAAAGAGTCGGGCTGGTTTTGTGAACGACCATTTCCGTAAATTGAACAACCACCGCGATAACCAAGATGAAACTCATGGTACGCAGGTATTCAATACCCAGAGGGGTAAGGATGTAGGTTTCTACTAGGTATGCAGAGACCGACGCTAACGTTAGAACGAAAGTCGTCGCGAGGCCCATGCCAATCGCAGTCTCCAGTTTCTTGGAGACTCCCATGAAAGGACATAGCCCTAAAAACTTCACTAGCACAAAGTTATTGACCAGCACTGTGCCAACCAACAACAAAAGGTATTCGGTCATAATGGATTAATTCTTGAGATTCCGATCCCGATATTATCCTGCTTTGCTCACCTAATAACAACCAAGGATCACTAGGGATTTAGACACTTGGTGAAAAAAACATCAGGTAATCGATTGATTATTAAAGTTACCGTAAGTATAGACGGCCAATTTTTACTTCGTGAGACAAGTTTGTAGGAGTAGTTGAATTGGATCTTTCATAAGATCATTCTTGAATTGAACTCGATTTGCTTCCTACGAATAGGGTCATATTTGTGGCTTTTTGTGCTCAGAACTATCAAAAAGAGGAGTGAAAGAGGCGAGTAAAATACGAGCCCAAAGCACTAAAACGCAAAAAGCCGCATCGAGTGATGCGGCTTCTTTAAATTTGGCCCCCTTGTCGAGACTTGAACGCGGGCGGGTAGGTTTGTGACATTAACTTGGAACAAGTTAGTCGCAGTTATATACGAAAAAAGCCCAATCTTTCGATTGAGCTTTTTTCTGAATTTGGCTCCCCTTGCAAGACTTGAACTTGCGACATACGGATTAACAGTCCGCCGTTCTACCGACTGAACTAAAGGGGAATTGCTTGTTAGCGACGCGAATTCTAATAATAGTCCGAATTTCTGTCAACAAAAAATAGCAGAAAAAAATAATATAAAAAACTTTACTTTCTTGGACGCCTTACCGGATTTAGCCTTTCTTTAGTTATCCACCAAAATTGTGGATAAGTGTGTGTGTGAAACTTTAACAACAATAATTGGGATAAATCTGAGAATATAAAAATCTAAGGTAAGATAATGTATTTAAAAGATTTGTATCAAAATATCACTATTGTATAACTTTTGGCGATTATAAAACATACAGTAAAACAAGTGCTATTTTTAGATTTTTTGGGGAAAAGTAGTGGATGAAAAATTGAGTGATTTAGCTGAAGAGATCTTGCAAGGGCACGGATAATACCAAGTTCTAAAAGTAAAAGCTATCACTGATATCTGATCTTAAGATGCATTTCTCTAGATAATTGTTGCAACGACACTCCTCCTAGAGTGACAATGACCTGATTAAAAAAACAGTATGGAAATGGCGACCTATGAGTAAACTCTTTGACTTGGTATCGGACTACAGCCCGTCCGGTGATCAGCCGACAGCGATAACCAAATTACTAGACGGATTAGATTCTGGTTTGGCACATCAAACTCTACTAGGGGTAACGGGCTCAGGTAAAACCTTTACCCTTGCCAACGTCATTTCCCAATCTCAAAGACCTGCGATTCTGTTAGCGCCTAACAAGACATTGGCGGCTCAACTTTACGGTGAGATGAAATCTTTCTTTCCAAACAATGCCGTTGAGTATTTCGTTTCTTACTACGATTACTACCAACCTGAAGCCTACGTTCCAACCACGGACACGTTCATCGAGAAAGATGCGTCTGTGAACGCTCATATCGAACAAATGAGGCTTTCGGCAACCAAAGCCTTATTAGAACGAAAAGACGCCATCATTGTGGCTTCTGTGTCGGCTATCTACGGTCTGGGTGATCCTAAGTCTTATTTGAAGATGATGCTTCATTTGAGTCGTGGCGAGGTGATGGATCAGCGAGACATCCTGCGTCGATTGGCTGAGCTGCAATATTCAAGAAACGATGTCGCCTTTGAACGTGGTCAGTTCCGTGTTCGTGGTGAGGTGATTGATATCTTTCCGGCTGAATCTGACCAAGATGCGGTTCGAATTGAGATGTTCGATGACGAAGTGGACTGCATTAGTATTTTTGATCCTCTGACTGGTGCGGTGAAACAAAGAGACTTGCCGCGCTTTACGGTTTATCCAAAAACTCACTATGTAACGCCAAGAGAAAAAATCCTTGAGGCGATTGAGAAGATTAAGGATGAGTTGCGCGATAGGGCTCAATATTTAAAAGACAACAACAAGCTTCTCGAAGAACAGCGTATTTCTCAAAGAACTCAGTTTGATATCGAGATGATGACGGAGTTGGGTTTCTGTTCCGGTATCGAAAACTATTCACGATACTTGAGCGGCCGTGCGGAAGGGGAAGCGCCTCCAACGTTATTTGATTACCTGCCTGATGATGGTTTGCTGATCATCGATGAGTCACACGTAACTGTGCCGCAAATTGGTGCCATGTATAAAGGTGACCGCTCTCGTAAAGAAACTTTGGTTGAGTTTGGCTTTAGGTTGCCTTCTGCATTGGATAACCGTCCAATGAAGTTTGAAGAGTTTGAGTCTATCGCTCCTCAGACCATTTTTGTGTCGGCCACGCCGGGTAATTATGAGATTGAGAAATCAGATGGTGAGATTGCTGATCAAGTGGTGCGTCCTACTGGCTTACTTGACCCGATCATAGAAGTAAGGCCTGTCGCGACTCAGGTTGATGACCTGTTGTCTGAAATCAGAATTCGTTCAGTGAAAGAAGAGCGCGTATTGGTCACTACGTTGACTAAACGAATGGCAGAAGACTTAACCGAATACCTTAGTGAGCATGGTATTAAGGTTCGTTACTTGCACTCAGATATCGATACCGTTGAGCGTGTAGAGATCATTCGAGACCTACGTTTGGGCGAGTTCGACGTGTTAGTGGGCATTAACTTACTTCGAGAAGGTCTGGATATGCCGGAAGTATCGCTGGTGGCGATTCTTGATGCTGATAAAGAGGGTTTCTTACGTTCTGAGCGTTCTCTGATTCAAACCATTGGTCGTGCTGCGCGTAACTTGGAAGGTCGAGCGATCCTTTATGGTGATTCGATTACTAAGTCGATGAGAAAAGCGATTGATGAAACCGATCGTCGTCGTGAGAAGCAGCAAGCATACAATGAAGAGCAAGGCATCACGCCGCAAGCGTTGAAACGTAATATCAAAGACATTATGGAGCTAGGTGATCTAACCAAGTCGAAGCAGCAGCGCCAATCGAAGCAAGTTCCTCTATCTAAGGTTGCAGAGCCTTCTGAAAATTATGCTGTACTTACACCGCAACAGCTTGATAAAGAGATCAGCAAGCTAGAAGCTGCGATGTATCAGCATGCTCAGAACCTAGAATTTGAATTGGCAGCACAGAAGCGTGATGAAATTGAGCAGCTAAGAAAGCAGTTTATTACTAATAGCTAATCTCACTTTTCACTCAAGAAGTTGATCCCCTCAAGACAAGAATTGAGAGTGTTTCAGACAAAAAACAGCCAGTAGTAAATGTTCTACTGGCTTACGTTTGTGAACACTCGGTCCACTAACAACGTCAGTTGGCTAGGTGACCCGAAGGTCATTTACACCTTTGCATCGTTCGTGCCAGATAGATAAAACATTGATTGTTTGAAGTAAGTAAAAAAACACACTACAAATATTGTGGCTAATTTGCATAATGCAAAGCGGAATGCGACTATAATAAGAAATGCAAATTATAAATGGCTAGGATATGCAATCAAAAACGCTAGATAACAAATCGAAGTATTTGTTGATGGTAGAGGATACCGCTTCGGTAGCAGCTTTATATCGCTCGTATCTTACACCGCTCGAAATTGATATCAACATTGTCGGCACTGGCCGCGATGCAATCGAGAGCTTGAATCATCGAATCCCAGACCTTATTTTATTAGATCTACGTCTGCCTGACATGACGGGTATGGATGTGCTATTTGCTGTAAAACAAAAATACCCTGAAGTTCCGGTTATCTTCATGACGGCTCACGGCTCTATCGATACCGCCGTAGAAGCTATGCGTCATGGTTCTCAAGATTTCCTTATCAAACCGTGTGAAGCCGACCGACTCCGTATTACGGTGAACAACGCGATCCGCAAAGCCACCAAACTTAAAAATAGCTCGGAACACCCGGGAAACCAGAACTACCAAGGTTTTATCGGCAGCAGCCAAACCATGCAGCAGGTTTACCGAACTATCGATTCTGCTGCATCGAGTAAGGCGAGCATTTTCATTACTGGTGAAAGTGGTACCGGTAAAGAGGTATGTGCAGAAGCCATTCATGCGGCGAGTAAGCGTGGCGATAAGCCGTTCATCGCGATTAACTGTGCCGCTATCCCTAAAGACCTGATTGAAAGTGAGCTGTTTGGCCACGTTAAAGGTGCCTTTACCGGTGCTGCGACCGATCGCCAAGGTGCTGCTGAGCTTGCTGATGGTGGAACACTGTTCCTTGATGAACTGTGCGAAATGGACTTAGAGCTGCAAACCAAGCTGCTGCGCTTTATCCAAACCGGTACTTTCCAAAAAGTCGGCTCTTCGAAGATGAAGAGTGTCGACGTTCGTTTTGTGTGTGCGACCAACCGTGACCCTTGGAAAGAAGTACAAGAAGGTCGCTTTAGAGAAGATTTATACTATCGTTTATACGTGATTCCATTGCACTTGCCGCCATTGCGTGAGCGTGGTGAAGATGTCATCGAGATCGCGTATTCTCTGCTAGGCTATATGTCGGTCGAGGAGGGGAAGGCGTTTGTACGTTTTGCTCAGGAAGTACTTGATCGCTTTAATCAATATGAGTGGCCGGGTAACGTTCGTCAGCTACAAAACGTGTTGCGGAACGTGGTGGTTTTGAATAACGGCAAAGAGATTACTCTCAACATGCTTCCACCACCGTTGAACCAACCGATTGAAAACAGTCTGCGATTGAAAGAGAAGCAGAATGAAGACATCACGGTAAAAGATATTTTCCCATTGTGGATCACTGAGAAAACGGCTATCGAGCAGGCCATTAAAGCGTGTGATGGCAACATCCCTCGTGCGGCAGGTTTCTTAGATGTCAGTCCATCGACGATATACCGTAAGTTGCAAACGTGGAATGCGAAGCAGTAATCAACAAACAATAAGAAAATAATAATGACGAAAGTATTAAATCAGCAAAAAGTTGATGAGCTTGCCGGCGAAATAGGCCAAGAGAATGTCCCGGTTTTACTGGAAATCTTTTTAGGTGAGTTGAAAGGCTACTACGAACACCTAGAGATAAATAAAGAGTCGGATACCTCTAAGTACTTGGCTGATATCAGTCATGCGCTTAAGAGCAGCGCAGCAAGCTTTGGTGCGGATTCTTTGTGTAGTTTTGCGATTAGCTTAGACGCAAAAGTGAAGCAAGCGTTGCCTGTAACCGAGATTGATTTTCAAGATATGCAAGACCTCCTGTTATCGACGTACACTGAATATCAGCAGTTGATGACGGACCTTTAAAACAGCGAGTTATTACTGAGATTAAAAAAGGAGCAGCATGCTCCTTTTTTGTTGTTTGTCGCTTGAACCTATGGCTACGCCAACTGGGCTTCAATGGCTTGTTGAAGCTTCACACGGTCGTGTCGCCAATCTCGGTTTGCCGATGCAAGATCTGTGGTCACACAATTCCATTGCACTTCTAGTTCCGGGTGAGGTTCATTGCCTAACACGATGTCTATTTTCCTTGCCTTACAGGTACGTTCACACCACTCCAATTGCTCTTGAAGCGTCATTTTCCCTGCGGGACCGTGCTCTGGTGAAAGGTTTTCAACGAAGATAACTTTTGCCTTGGTGTTCTCAGAGATTGCTTTGCCAATCTCTGGAAGGAGAAGAGGGGGCATCACACTGGTTAAAAAGCTTCCAGGGCCAAGGACAATGCAGTCTGCTTGCTCAACGGCAGCAACGGCTTCTTTGGTTGCTGGCACTTCTGGAGACAAGTCCATCATGCGCAGCTTTTCCGTCATGTCATCAACGTTGGTTTCGCCGGTAACCCAGCGGCCGTCCATTGATAGAGCCGTGAGGTCTGAAGGATGCTCAGTCATCGGCACGATATTGACATCGACCTTGAGCATATTTCGAATCAGGTTAATTGCTTCCAATGGGCGAACGGAAAGGTTGTCTAACGCCGTCAGCATTAGGTTACCCAAGTTATGACCGTCTAGCTCACCTTGACCACGAAAGCGGTATTCGAACATCATCGAACTGATTGAAGGCTCTGTGATTAATTGGTTGATACAGTTGCGTGTATCTCCCCATGCGATGCCACCTTGGCAATCTCTAATACGTCCGGTGGAACCGCCGTTATCTGTCGTTGCAACAATGCCAGTTGCGTTGTTACCAAAGTCTTTTAATGCAGCTAACATGCGACCTAAGCCATGGCCACCGCCGATTGCTACGACTTTCTTTGAAGAGTAAATATTCATTTATTGTTCTTGTTAGGTTATTACCAACTATAATTTAGGTTAAATGCTTCTCGCTATATACTCAACAAGAGTTATTTTGAGCGTTTGATACGTTTTTTTTGCCGATGTGACCCGTTTTTTACCATCAGAGCTAGATTCACGTACAAATATTAAGTATTTTATTACTCAGCTACTGCGCGTGTGAATATAACGCTCAGTTGCCATAACTCCGAGCTCTCGCATGCTAAGTCGCACAGTGGTATTTGCTGTACCGATACGCATCAAGAGCCAGTGACATGTTGTCACAAGGGCTTAATTGGAAATGATTATGCCTCCCGTGTTTGGAAAGGTGTTCCGTGGCGCAACAATTCGAAGATAGATTCCATCGCAAGTTTTATTACTTGCGCTTGTCGGTTACAGACGTCTGTAACTTTAAATGTACTTACTGCTTACCAGATGGTTACAAACCGTCAGGGCAAAAAAACTCGTCTTTTTTAAGTGTTCCCGAGATCAAACGCGTTGTTAAAGCGTTTGCAGATTGTGGTACCTCAAAGATCCGCATTACAGGCGGAGAGCCGAGTCTGCGTAAAGACTTTCCTGAAATCATACATACCGTTGCTTCTACTCCAGGCATCGAAAAAGTAGCCACCACAACGAATGGCTACCGCATGGAGAAACAAGTAGGGCAATGGCGTGATGCTGGTTTAACCCATATAAACGTGAGCGTGGATAGTTTAGATTCGCGCATGTTCCATCAGATCACTGGTGAGAATAAGTTTACTGAGGTTATGCGAGGCATTGATAAAGCGTTTGAGGTTGGCTTTGAACAAGTCAAAGTCAACGTCGTATTAATGAAAGACCTCAATAGTCAGGAATTACCAGCCTTCCTTAATTGGATCAAAGACAAATCTATTCAATTACGTTTTATCGAGCTGATGAAAACCGGCGAGATGGACGAGTTGTTCGATAAACATCATGTGTCTGGCGTTGCGATTCGCAACCAGCTTATTGCTAATGGTTGGCTGTTAAAAGTCAAAGCCGTTAACGATGGCCCTGCGCAAGTGTTTGTCCACCCAGACTACAAGGGTGAAATCGGTTTGATCATGCCTTACGAGAAAGACTTTTGTGAGAGTTGTAACCGACTGCGCGTTTCTGCGACCGGTAAACTTCACTTATGTCTGTTTGGCGACCATGGTGTTGAACTGAGAGATCTGATTCAAGAAGATCAACAAGAGCAAGAACTCATTGATCGAATTCAGGCTCAGCTTCAAACCAAGTCCGTTAGCCACTTCTTACACGATGGCAACAGCGGCATGACTCCAAACTTGGCGTCAATCGGCGGTTAACCCGCTACACACTCTAAAGCATTTTATCGCTCAGCTTCTTCAGGCTGGGCGAATCAGTCTAATGAAAAATTTATATAGGTGAACAAATGGGTCACGCAGAAAGCAAATTCCAAGCAGCAAACATCGCAGTACTAACGGTTTCAGATACTCGTACAGAAGAAAACGACACTTCAGGCGGTTACCTAGCAGAGCATGCTAAAGAAGCGGGTCACAACGTGGTTGATAAGCAAATCGTTATTGATGACATGTACAAGATCCGTGCGATCGTATCTAAGTGGATCGCTGATGAAAGCGTACAAGCGATCATGATCACTGGCGGTACGGGCTTCACTTCTCGCGACAGCACGCCTGAAGCGCTTAAGCCACTGTTCGACAAAGAAGTAGAAGGCTTTGGTGAGCTATTCCGTCAAGTATCTTACGAAGAGATCGGTACATCGACCATTCAATCTCGTGCGATTGCGGGCTTTGCTAACCACACAGTAATCTTTGCGATGCCAGGTTCTACAGGCGCTTGCCGCACCGGTTGGACTAAGATCATCAAGCAACAGATGGATGCTAGCCACCGTCCTTGTAACTTCATGCCACACCTTTCTGTATAAGGCGGTTTGAGTATGAGCCAATTTACACACATTAACGCGTCTGGCGAAGCAAACATGGTCGATGTATCGGCTAAAGCGGAAACAGTACGTGAAGCGAGAGCGGAAGCCTTCGTTCAAATGTCGGCAGAAACGCTAGAGCTGATTGTCTCTGGTAGCCACCATAAAGGTGATGTTTTCGCAACGGCACGTATTGCGGGTATTCAAGCGGCGAAGAAGACGTGGGATCTGATTCCCCTGTGTCACCCTCTGCTATTAACTAAAGTAGAAGTGCAGCTTGAAGCTATCGAGTCTGAAAACAAGGTTCGCATCGAATCTGTTTGTAAGCTTGCGGGTAAGACGGGCGTAGAGATGGAAGCGCTAACGGCTGCTTCTGTGGCTGCGTTAACGATTTACGATATGTGTAAAGCTGTTCAGAAAGACATTGTTATCGAAAACGTGCGCCTGCTAGAGAAGACAGGTGGTAAATCTGGTCACTTTAAGGTGGAGTCATGATTACAGTACTTTTCTTTGCTCAAACTCGTGAACTTGTTGGCGTGGACAGCGTTGAAGTTGATGCACAATTTAAGACGATTGAAGCGATTCGTAGTCATCTTGTGACACAAGAAGGCAAATGGGATATCGCATTGGAAGAGGGGAAGCTTCTGGCTGCACTTAACCAATCAATCGTACCTCTGACAGCTGAAGTGAAAGACGGCGACGAAGTGGCTTTCTTCCCACCAGTGACTGGAGGCTAAGCATGGATCCAAGAGTATTAGTGACAGCTGAGGACTTCTCGGTAGGCGACGAATACGACTACTTGGCTCAAGGTACAGCTGCCGGAGCGATTGTGACGTTCGTTGGTAAAGTTCGCGACATGAACCTTGGCGACAATGTGATTGGTTTGTCTCTGGAGCACTATCCGGGTATGACAGAAAAATCACTGAGCGAGATCTGTGACCAAGCTGAGGCTCGCTGGCCTATTCAGAAGATGCGTGTTATCCACCGTGTAGGTGACTTAGATATCGGCGACCAGATTGTTTACGTTGGTGTATCCAGTGCACACCGTGGTGCTGCATTTGAAGCCTGTGAATTCGTTATGGACTTCCTGAAAACCAAGGCTCCCTTTTGGAAAAAGGAACGCACGACCGAAACGACGCGTTGGGTTGATTCTCGTGATTCAGACACGAAAGCAGCGGAACGCTGGGAGAAGTAATTTCTCTTAAAGTGATGTTGCTTCAGCATTTACTCATTTGTATATGAGACAGTCAAAAACCGACCACTTAGGTCGGTTTTTTTGTACCTGCTATAAATCTATTTATAGATAATCATTGATTTGACAAATGATAATTCATTGTGGTTGCATATAAATTCAGCGCGTAATTTTGTCTTAATTGGTGCATTGGATAACCCGGTTTGGTGCAGAGCATTATGCTGTCTTGTATAAAGTGATTATCCTCACAAATAGTGTAGACGGTTTAGGTGATATGTGATGTGCAATTAGATTTCATGTGGCATTAATGTTAATTTGCGCTCAGTGTTCTAGCATAAGATGCTAAAAAAAAGTATCAACACAGATACATCAACACTATAGGCTGTTTTTTAATTAATCCCTCTACGCAAGTCACTACTGATTTGGGGTTTTTTAGATATTTACACTGATACCTTAAGTATTTCGGAGAATTATCCGATTTTTTGCGACTTGTTTATGGCAAATTACTTCAATGGTTGATAGTGTGTGCCTCAATCTTTGTAAGGTTTTAGATTTTTATGCTTAAAATTTGAGCTAAATAAATCTAAATCACTGCCGTTCAGTGAACCAAGCAAAGAAGTCATGGATGCAATACGGAAAACTTGGAGTTTATTAAATGTACAAGAATAAAATCACTCAGGCCCTTCTTCTAGGTGCTGGTTTGGCAGTGGCTGCCACTTCTACTCTTTCTATCGCTGCTGAAGTTCCAGCAGGCACTGAACTAGCAAAAGTTCAGGAACTGGTTCGCGGTAATGGTACTGAAGTAGCAACACTCGACCCTCACAAATCTCAAGGTGTACCAGAATCTCACGTAATTCGTGACCTTCTAGAAGGTTTAGTGAACCAAGATGGCGACGGCAATACTATCCCAGGAGTAGCTGAAAGCTGGGAAACGACAGACAACAAAACATTCACTTTCCACCTGCGTAAAGACGCTAAATGGTCTAATGGCGATCCTGTAACGGCGAATGACTTCGTTTACAGCTTCCAACGTGCCGTTGATCCTTTAACTGCTTCTCCATACGCTTGGTATATGGAATATACCAAGATGGCGAATGCGAAAGATATCGTCGCGGGTAAGAAAGACAAGAGTGAACTAGGCGTTAAAGCTTTAGATGACTACACGTTAGAAGTGACATTAGATACAGCTGTCCCATATTTCGTAATGATGATGGGTCACACAACAGTGAAGCCAGTACATAAAGCAACTGTTGAAAAATTCGGTGACCAGTGGACTAAGCCTGAAAACTTTGTTGGTAATGGTGCATTTGTTCCAAATCAATGGGTAGTTAACGAGCGTCTTGAACTAGTACGTAACGAAAATTACTGGGATAACGAACATACAGTTCTTAACAAAGTAACATTCCTACCAATTGAGAACCAAGTTGCGGAAATGAACCGCTTCCTTTCTGGCGAACTAGACTTCACATACGAAGTGCCTAACGAGCACTTCCGTCGCTTACAGAAAGAGTACCCAGAAGATGTAAACATTAAGGGTAACCTGTGTACTTATTACTACCAATTTAATGCACAGAAAGCACCTTTCGACGATGTACGTGTTCGTAAAGCAATGTCTTATGCGATGGACCGTGACATCGTGACGAAAGCGATTCTTGGTCAAGGCCAAAAACCAGCTTACTTCTTGACTCCTGAAATTACTGCTGGTTTTGACCCGGTAACTCCAGAGTATGGTCAACTTTCTCAAAAAGAGCGTATTGCTGAAGCGAAGCGTCTTCTTGAAGAAGCTGGCTACACGAAGAGCAACCCACTTGAATTCAACCTGCTTTACAACACGTCTGAAAATCACAAGAAGCTTGCTGTAGCAATCGCATCAATGTGGAAGAAAGAGCTTGGTATTAACGCGAAACTCGAAAACCAAGAGTGGAAATCATACCTAGACAGTAAAGATACTGGTAACTTTGACGTTGCTCGTGCAGGTTGGTGTGGTGACTACAATGAAGCATCTTCATTCCTAACATTGATGGTTAGCCAAAATACAACTGCTGGTCAGCACTATAAGAGCGCAGACTATGACAAGATTATCGATAAAGCACTAAGCTCTACTTCAGAAGAAGAGCGTACTAAGCTATATATCGAAGCAGAAAAATTGCTAGCTAAAGACATGCCAATTGCTCCAGTCTACCAGTACGTTACAACACGTCTTGTATCACCTCAGCTAGGTGGTTACCCAGAAGGTAACGCCGAAGATAAGATCTATTCAAAAGATCTTTATATCAAAGCAAAATAACCTCCTATAAAAATAAAATATAACTAACTTAGACCTGTGTGCGAGAAATCGCACGCAGTGTCTATTTAATTTTTAATTGTCACAGACTGAAAAGAGTGAGTTTATGCTTAAATTCATTATGAAAAGGATATTCGAAGCGATTCCAACCATGTTGGTGTTGATCACTATATCTTTCTTTCTCATGCGTTTTGCACCGGGTAACCCGTTTTCGAGCGAACGCCCATTACCGCCAGAAGTTATGGCTAACATCGAAGCTAAATACGGCTTAGATAAACCTGTATTTGAACAGTACACCACGTACTTGACTAACATCGTTCAAGGTGACTTTGGTCCATCATTCAAATATCAAGATTACACCGTAAATGAGCTGATCGCAGTCGCACTTCCAGTATCTGCGAAGGTAGGTTTTATTGCCTTTATCTTTACCCTGATTATGGGAGTATCGGTCGGGACGATTGCCGCCTTGAAGCACAACACCTGGATTGACTACACCATAATGTCGACCGCTATGCTCGGGGTAGTAATGCCATCCTTCGTGTTGGCACCGGCGCTTATTTACCTTTTCTCTCTGCACTGGAACATATTCCCAGCAGGTGGTTGGCACGGCGGTACTTATATGTACATCGTCCTGCCAGTTATCGCGATGTCTCTTCTTTACGTAGCCACATTTGCTCGTATTACTCGCGGTAGCATGATTGAAACGCTAAACAGTAACTTTATCCGAACTGCTCGTGCAAAAGGCCTAAGTTACCGTTACATCGTTCTAAAACATGCACTGAAGCCAGCACTGCTGCCTGTCGTTTCTTATATGGGACCTGCGTTTGTAGGTATCATTACAGGTTCTGTTGTTGTTGAAACCATCTTCGGCCTACCAGGTATCGGCAAGCTGTTTGTTAACGCCGCGTTTAACCGTGACTACTCGCTAGTAATGGGTGTAACCATCTTGATTGGTTTCCTATTCATCTTGTTCAACGCAATCGTTGATATTTTGCTAGCGCTAATTGACCCGAAAATTCGCTACTAACAGGGACGCATGGTTATGTTGAAGAAAAAAGAAAATTTAGAAGCGATCGAAAAGTTCTCTGAGAGTTTAGAGATTGAAGGTCGCAGTTTGTGGCAGGATGCCCGCATTCGTTTTATGCGAAACAAAGCGGCAATGGTAAGCCTGTTTATTCTTACGCTTATGGTACTGGCGGTTATCTTCTTACCGATGCTTGCTCAGTACACTTATGATGATACTGACTGGTACGCAATGCATGCAGCGCCAAGCGCGGACCACTGGTTTGGTACTGATAGCTTAGGCCGTGATTTGTACGTTCGTACTCTTATCGGTGGTCGTATCTCATTGATGGTTGGTGTGATGGGCGCATTCGTAGCGGTACTGATTGGTACGCTTTACGGTGCAGCTTCAGGTTTCATCGGCGGTCGTACTGACCGAGTGATGATGCGTATCCTAGAGATCTTGTACGCAGTGCCATTCATGTTCCTAGTAATCGTACTGGTAACGTTCTTTGGTCGTAACATCGTCCTAATCTTCGTTGCTATTGGTGCGATTGCTTGGCTAGATATGGCGCGTATTGTACGTGGTCAAACGTTGAGCCTACGTAGTAAAGAGTTCATTGAAGCTGCACACGTATGTGGTGTAAGCAAATGGAAGATCATTACACGTCACATCGTACCGAACGTACTGGGTATCGTAGCGGTTTACTCTACGTTGCTTATTCCAAGCATGATCCTTACAGAATCATTCTTATCTTTCCTTGGTCTTGGTGTTCAAGAGCCTATGACAAGCTGGGGCGCATTGCTTCAAGAAGGTTCGCAAACAATGGAAGTTGCAATCTGGCAATTGACATTCCCTGCGGCATTCATGGTAGTTACGCTGTTCTGCTTTAACTACGTAGGTGATGGTCTGCGCGACGCGCTTGATCCAAAAGACAGATAACGAAATAGCAATTAAAAGCTATAAAAGATTAAGGAAGCAATAATGAGCTTATTAGATGTCAAAGATCTGCGCGTCGAATTTACCACACAAGATGGTATCGTAACCGCAGTAAACGACTTGAACTTCTCACTTAACCAAGGCGAAACGCTGGGTATTGTTGGTGAGTCGGGTTCAGGTAAATCACAAACGGTATTTGCACTGATGGGGCTGCTGGCTAAGAACGGCATCATCTCAGGCAGTGCAAAGTTTGAAGGCAATGAAATTCTCAACCTGCCTGAAAAAGCACTGAACAAGGTTCGTGCTGAACAGATCGCGATGATCTTCCAAGATCCAATGACCTCACTGAACCCTTACATGAAAGTAAGTGATCAGCTGATGGAAGTACTTATGCTGCATAAAGGCATGGGTAAAGCAGAAGCGTTTGAAGAATCAGTACGCATGCTTGAAGCGGTGAAAATCCCTGAAGCACGCAAGCGTATCACTATGTACCCGCACGAGTTTTCGGGCGGTATGCGTCAGCGTGTGATGATCGCAATGGCACTGCTGTGTCGTCCTAAATTGCTTATCGCTGATGAACCAACAACGGCACTGGATGTAACCATTCAAGCGCAAATCATGGAATTGCTGAACGAACTAAAAGATGAGTTCAATACAGCAATCATTATGATCACCCATGACTTGGGTGTTGTTGCTGGTTCTTGTGACAAAGTACTTGTGATGTACGCGGGTCGTACAATGGAGTACGGCACGGTTGATGAAATCTTCTACGAGCCAAGCCACCCATACGCGGAAGGCCTGCTTAAAGCGATTCCTCGTTTGGATACCGAAGGTGAAATTCTACCGACGATTCCAGGTAACCCACCTAACTTACTTCGCCTACCAACAGGTTGTCCTTACCAAGACCGTTGTCACCGTGTAATGGACCGTTGTAAGCAAGAAGCACCGATTTTGCAGCCATTTGCTAAAGACCGTCAGCGTGCTTGTTTTTCAGACTGGGAGACTTGGACAAAATGAGTAAAGAATTACTATTAGATATTAAAGACCTGAAAGTTCACTTTAGCATTGCAGCTAAGTCTGCTTGGCCTTGGGCAAAACCATCAAACCTTAAAGCGGTTGATGGTGTTGATGTTCACCTTTACGAAGGCGAAACACTAGGCGTAGTAGGTGAGTCTGGTTGTGGTAAGTCGACTTTTGCCCGTGCGATTATCGGCTTGGTTGAAGCGACTGAAGGTCAAGTGATGTGGTTAGGTCAAGACCTAACTAAGATGCAGGAAGTGAAGCGTCGTGAGACTCGTAAAGAGATTCAGATGATCTTCCAAGACCCGCTAGCATCGCTTAACCCACGTATGTCAGTAGGCGATATTATTGCTGAGCCTCTAGAGACTTTCTTCCCTGAACTTTCTAAACAAGAAGTGAAGGACAGAGTTAAAGAGATGATGGCAAAGGTTGGTCTACTACCCAACGTAATCAACCGTTACCCTCATGAATTCTCTGGTGGTCAGTGTCAGCGTATTGGTATTGCACGTGCGCTTATCTTGAAACCTAAGATGATCATCTGTGATGAACCTGTTTCTGCACTGGATGTATCTATCCAAGCTCAAGTAGTTAACCTTCTGAAGGAGCTACAAAAAGAGCTAGGTTTGTCTTTGGTATTCATCGCGCACGATTTGTCGGTTGTTAAACACATCTCTGATCGCGTATTGGTGATGTACCTAGGTAATGCGGTAGAACTTGGCGAATCAGATGCATTGTTCTCTGATCCTAAGCACCCATACACCAAAGCGTTGATGTCTGCAGTTCCAATTCCAGACCCACGCTTAGAGCGCAGCAAAACCATTCAGATGTTGGAAGGTGATCTCCCATCGCCAATCAATCCGCCATCAGGTTGTGTGTTCCGTACTCGTTGCCCACAAGCAACAGAGGCGTGTGCGCAAACTAAGCCAACGATTCAAGGCGATGACGTTCACGCAGTATCTTGCTTGCACGTACAAGTCTAGAGCCTATTTAAAACGGTTCAGCCTGTGACAGGCTTAAGCGCGACTAGTTATTAGAGTCGCGCTTTTTTTGTCTTAGGCTTATTGGTTCGCTCAACAAGCTTCATCAAAATATTCGAACAACTAAGCCAACTTCTTCTAGTTTTGAAAAAGTTGGCTTTTTTTATACTAGAGAAAAGTTTCGATGACAGAGGTTTGGATATGGGTAAGTTAGTTGAAGGTGTTTGGCACGATGTGTGGTACGACACCAAAGAAAGCGGTGGTAAGTTTGTTCGTGAAGATGCGGGCTTTCGTCACTGGATAGAGAACAAACCGGGCGCGCAGTTTGAGCCGGAAAGCGGCCGTTATCACTTATACGTATCGTTAGCTTGCCCTTGGGCGCACCGAACCCTTATCTTCCGTGAGCTGAAAGACCTAACCGATCACATTGACGTGACGGTTGTTTGCCCAGACATGATGAGTGAAGGTTGGCAAATGGGGTTACCTGAACCTCTATTTGGCCATACCCGCATGCACCAAATCTACACTCAAGCCAAGCCTGACTACTCGGGTAGAGTAACGGTACCTGTGCTGTGGGATAAGAAAACCAACACCATTGTGAGTAACGAGTCGTCTGAAATCATTCGCATGTTTAACTCAGAGTTTAACGAGCTAACGGGTAACACCGATGATTACTACCCGTGGGAGTTGTCCAAGAAGATTGATGAGTGGAATGATTATATCTACCCAAACATCAACAACGGCGTATACCGAACCGGCTTTGCGACAACACAAGAAGCCTACGAAGAGGCGTATGAAGCGTTATTTGAAGCGTTAGATAAAGTGGATGCGAATCTTAGTGAGAAACGTTATTTAGCGGGAGAGCAGGTTACTGAAGCGGATTGGCGGTTGTTCACGACCTTGGTTCGATTCGATGCTGTGTATGTGGGTCACTTCAAGTGTAACAAGCAACGAATTGCGGATTACAAACATATCCAAGGTTATCTAAAAGAGCTCTATCAAATAGAGGGTATTAAAGAGACGACGGATTTCTACCACATCAAGCGCCACTACTACTACAGCCACACTGGTATCAATCCGACTCAAGTTGTACCCAAAGGACCAGAGCTAGACTTAGAATCACCACATGGTCGAGGCTAGGCTTACCAAGTAGTTCCTTTACTCCAGACATAAAAAAACCCTAGATAAACATCTAGGGTTTTTGCTTTTTACAAAAGAAAAATTAGTTAATTACTTTTTCTTCAGCTTGTGCAGCTTGGTCTGCTTGGATAGCCGTTAGAGCTACTGTGTAAACGATATCGTCTACTAGAGCGCCACGAGACAAGTCATTTACTGGCTTGCGCATACCTTGAAGCATTGGACCGATAGATACTAGATCTGCTGAACGCTGTACAGCTTTGTAAGTCGTGTTACCCGTGTTTAAGTCTGGGAATACGAATACTGTCGCTTTACCTGCAACTGGAGAGTTAGGCGCTTTAGAAGCGGCTACGTTTTCCATGATTGCTGCATCGTACTGTAGAGGACCGTCGATCACTAGATCAGGACGCTTCTCTTGAGCAAGTTTCGTTGCTTCACGTACTTTATCTACGTCTGCACCCTTACCAGATTCACCAGTAGAGTAAGAGATCATAGCAACGCGTGGGTCGATACCGAATGCCGCAGCAGAATCTGCAGATTGGATAGCGATTTCAGCAAGCTGTTCAGCTGTTGGATCTGGGTTGATCGCACAGTCACCGTATACAAGAACTTGATCAGGCAGAAGCATGAAGAAGATCGAAGATACGATAGAAGCATCAGGAGCAGTCTTGATGATCTGGAACGGAGGAACGATAGTGTTCGCCGTTGTGTGAACAGCACCAGAAACTAGGCCGTCAACTTCGCCAGCTTCAAGCATCATAGTACCTAGGAATACTGAATCTTCTAGCTTCTCACGAGCAACAACTTCAGTCATACCTTTAGCGCCACGAAGTTCTACTAGACGAGCTACGTAGTTTTCGCGAACTGATGCAGAATCGATGATCTCAACGCCAGCGCCAAGCTCAACACCTTGCTGCGCTGCAACGCGACGGATTTCTTCAGGGTTACCTAGAAGTACACACGTTGCGATACCGCGCTCAGCACAGATAGCCGCAGCTTTAACTGTACGTGGCTCATCACCTTCAGGAAGAACGATGCGCTTAGCCGCTTTACGAGCAAATTCAGTTAGCTGGTAACGGAATGCTGGTGGGCTTAGACGACGGATGCCTTGAGTACCTTCAGATAGAGAATCAATCCAAGGGCCATCAATGTGGCTTGCAACGTGATCGTTAACGAACTCGATACGCTCTTTATCGTCTGCAGGAACTTCTAGGTTGAAGCTCTGTAGGTTTAGAGATGTCTGCCAAGTGTTACCTTGAGCCTTGAAGATCGGTAGACCTGAAGCGAATGCTGGTGCACAAAGGTTAGCAATGCTTTCTGGAATGTCGTAACCGCCAGTAAGCAGGATTGCGCCAATCTCAACACCGTTTTTCGCAGCAAGAGCCGCAGCAACGATAACGTCAGGACGGTCTGCAGAAGTTACTAGCAGTGAGCCTGGTTTGAAGTGCTCAATCATGTGCGGTAGAGAACGTGCACAGAAAGTGATGCTCTTAATACGACGAGTTGAGATTTCACCTTCGTTAACGATTTCAGCGTTAAGGTGCTTAGCCATATCAACCGCACGAGTTGCGATTAGATCGATGCTCCATGGCACGCAGCCAAGAACACGGATAGGGCTAGAGTTGAAGATTTGCATTACTTCAAGGTTCGCTTGCTGAGCGCTGTCTGCATCGTCAAAGATTTCAGATAGGTCAGGGCGAGTACGGCCAGCCTCATCAACAGGAGCGTTAAGCTTGTTGATGATTACGCCTTTGATGTTTTTGTTCTTAGTACCGCCGAAGTTAGAACATGCTACTTCTATACGCTCTTTAAGCTGCGTAGGGTTGTCAGTACCAGGAGTCGCAACGAATACGATCTCCGCGCCAAGTGTTTTTGCGATTTCCGCGTTCACTTGGTTAGCAAATGGGTGCTTACGAGTAGGTACTAGACCTTCGATTAGCGTAACTTCTGCGTCTTTGTTGATCTTGTTGTATTGCTCAACAACAGACTCAAGAAGCTCGTCCATTTTTTCGCTACCGATCAAAGCTTCAGCTTTAGTCATTGCGATTGGCTCACCAATCTTAATGTCGCTGTTTGCGCTGATGATAGTAGACGTTAGATCTGGTTGGTTACCACCGCTGCGAGGCTGAGCGATTGGCTTGTAGAAAGAAACACTTACGCCCTTACGCTCCATAGCGCGAAGAACACCCATGCTAACACTAGTAAGACCAACACCAGCGCTTGTAGGGATAAGCATAATAGTACGTGACATTGACGAACACCTTTGACTATTGGAAATAAAAAAAGCTCAACTGCTATTCCCACCGATATTTAAATTGGGGTAGGAATAGAAGTTGAGCCCCATTTTCTTGATATGAAAAACTGACTAGCTTCGAATGAAGCTAGTCAGGAAAATCAATTAAAGACCTGCTAGTTTCGCAGTGTCTTCAGCAATTACTAACTCTTCGTTAGTAGAGATAACCATTGCAGGGATACGGCTGTTAGCTGTAGTGATAGTACCTTCGCCGCCGAAACGAGCTTTAAGGTTAGCTTCACCGTCAACTTCGATACCGAAGATGCCTAGGCGGTTAAGAACCATTTCACGGATTGGGCCTGAGTTCTCGCCGATGCCGCCAGTGAAAGTGATTGCGTCTAGACGACCTTCTAGAGTTGCAGTGTAACCAGCTACGTACTTAGCTAGACGGTGACAGAACACGTCCATTGCACGAGTTGCTTCTTCTTTCTCACCGTAGTTGTCTTCAACGAAACGACAGTCAGAAGTCACTTCAGTTAGACCAGCAAGACCAGACTCTTTAGTTAGCATGTTGTTGATTTCTTCAACAGAGTAACCAAGTGCGTCGTGTAGGTGGAAGATGATTGCAGGGTCTAGGTCACCACAACGAGTACCCATTACAAGACCTTCAAGAGGAGTAAGACCCATAGAAGTGTCTACAGATTTACCGTTCTTGATTGCACATACAGAAGCGCCGTTACCTAGGTGACAGTTGATGATGTTAACTTCTTCAACTGGCTTGTTTAGTAGGCCTGCAACTTCACGAGTGATGAATAGGTGAGAAGTACCGTGCATGCCGTAACGACGGATGCCGTGCTCTTTGTACAGGTTGTACGGTAGAGCGTATAGGTAAGACTCAGAAGGCATTGTTTGGTGGAACGCAGTGTCAAAAACAGCAACGTTTTGTAGACCAGGGAAGTTCTGTTGAGCTGCTTCGATACCGATAAGGTGAGCTGGGTTGTGAAGAGGTGCGAAAGTCGCAGCATCTTGAATACCCTTAAGAACTTCATCAGTGATAAGTGCAGAAGAAGTGAACTGCTCGCCACCGTGTACGATACGGTGACCGATAGCGCCAAGGTTAGCTTTAAGCTCAGGCTTAGAAGCAAGAATAGTTTCTACCATGAAAGATAGTGCTTCTACGTGAGCTGCGCCCGCGCCTAGTTGTGCTTCATGCTTGCCATCAAGTTTCCACTTCATACGAGCTTCTGGAAGACCTAGACACTCAGCAAGACCAGTTAGGTGCTCTGCACCTGTTTCTGCATCAACAACAGCGAATTTAAGAGAAGAACTACCACAGTTTAAAACTAAAACTAGCTTAGACATTAATGACTACCTGTTTATTTTTCTGATCGAAATCAGTTAAGGATGAAAATTAATCTCAAGAATAGTCGAAGCACATAGGCTTGCGTACTAACCTTGGTCAAAAAAACGTTAATTTCCGTATAAAGTGAAAGCGCTCTTTATCAAAAAGAGGCTTGTGCATTCCTTGCAGAAGTCTTCCCAAAGTTGCTTAAATTGTAAATAAGGGCAACAATGAGATTGAGGTCTGCAAATAATAGCGATATTGTGCAAATATAACAAAAAAATTTGAAAGAATATTATTTTTCGTCAAATTTTTGTGTTTTTAGTTGATGGTTTCAACTTTTTTTTAATGGGAGACTCATATGAGCAATAGAGTTGGTTTAGCTAGTAGTTTAAAAGATGGCCAAAAGTACATGGATCTCTGGCCCGTCCGAAAAGAGTTAAACGCGATCTTCCCAGAACAGCGCATTATTAAAGCGACGCGTTTTGGCGTGAAAGTGATGCCTGCGATTGCCGCTATTAGTGTTCTTACACAAATGGTTTTTAATAATTACCAAGCGATGCCACAGGCTGTGGTTATGGCTTTGTTTGCAATCAGCTTGCCGCTTCAAGGCATGTGGTGGTTGGGCAATCGCTCAAATACACAACTTCCTCCAGCGCTTGTATCTTGGTACCGTGAATTGCATGAAAAGATCACTGAAACGGGTTTTGCGTTAGAGCCTATGAAGCCGCGCCCTCGCTATAAAGAATTGGCAATCATTTTAAATCGTGCCTTTCGTCAGTTAGATAAATCCTCAATGGAGCGTTGGTTCTAAAGAATCCCAGCTCTCCCTCTTGTCTGAGAACAA
Organism: Vibrio sp. 10N.222.55.B11; assembly: GCF_041473705.1. Lineage (NCBI taxonomy): Bacteria > Pseudomonadati > Pseudomonadota > Gammaproteobacteria > Vibrionales > Vibrionaceae > Vibrio > Vibrio sp. 10N.222.55.B11. The sequence continues at coordinate 77,605 of NZ_JBFRST010000004.1, read as the reverse complement.
CTATTCATCTTCTATAGCTTGTTCTCAGATTTGCTCCTCTTTTTGTTACCTCGCTTACTTTCCGTTTAGCTTACCTGTCCTTATTCACTTGGTTTCTTACCTTCCTCCGAAGTCAATATAACCTTTCTCACATAACTCGAGCCTTGTTGTATTTTTGTTAAATATCACTTCAAGTTATCAATGGTTACTGGTAATAATGTCAATAGTGATTTTGATGTTGTTCTCTTTGAGCGAGTAATGACGGGTAGAGCTTGATTCAGGGAGCGATAATGAGTTCTGTAAGAAAGGTATTGGCAGCGGTTTTAAGTTGCTTGATGTTGCTATGGACTGGCAATGCAATGGCAAACGTTGCCAAAGTGTCGGTTTCACAAGTTGTTGACCATCCAGATCTGAATGCGACACGTTTAGGGCTTCTTGAAGGATTGAGAGCCAATGGTTATGAACCCGGTAAGAACTTAGAATTCTCCTATGAAATGGCGAATGGTAACCCGGCTCAGGCAGCCAAGATTGCCAGAGAGCTCGTCAGTGAAAATCCACATGTACTTGTTGGTATCGCGACACCGACTTCACAAGCCTTAGTGTCGGCGACTCGCTCGATTCCTATCGTGTTTACCGCGGTTACGGATCCTATCGGCGCTAGGCTCGTTAAACAATTAGAAAAGCCGGGGCGTAATGTCACGGGGCTTTCTGACTTATCTCCGATCACTCAGCATGTGTCATTAATCAAAGAACTGCTCCCTGAAGCTAATTCAATCGGTGTAGTTTACAACCCAGCAGAAGCAAATGCCGTTGCGTTAGTTGGGTTATTGAGAAAGGCAACTCGAGATTTCGGTTATACACTTCACACCGAAAAAGCGCTGACTGTTGACGATGTCGAAGCAAAAGCAGAATCCATTGCTAAGAAGTCCGATGTTATCTATGCCTTGACCGATAATACGGTTGCAAGCGGCATGGAGGGTCTTATCAAAGCGGCTAACCATGCAGATACGCCAGTCGTCGCAGGCGCCACATCTTATGTCGGAAAGGGAGCGATTGCTGGTTTAGGTCTAGATTATTATGATGTTGGGGTTCAGACCGCGGATTATGTCGCAGCCATTCTGGAAGGACAGAAGCCCGGGAAGTTGAGTGTCAAAACTGCGCAGAGCTCTCAGCTGGTGGTCAACCTAGATGCTGCTCGTGAGCTTGGCGTGACAGTGCCTCAATCTGTGATTGAGCGTGCGGTCATTAGCCGGTGAATTGAGTTTGGTGTTAGGTGAGCTAATAGGCCATAAGTCATATTATTAACAGCATTGAAATGGGCTCAGATAACAAACTCACCTGCTCTATATGTTGGCGCTTCTCTATTTTATTCATTTGTAAGCGGTTATTTGACCGTTAGGTGTGTCGTTAATATCAATTTACATTATTTTACGTCGAGCGAATTGCCGATTAATGTAATAATATTAATGGGGAAAATGAAAATAGCTGAACGCTAAGAGCACATTATATGAAAGTAAATAGGCACTTTAGCCTAACCTTTGTTTTCGGGTTTCCCGCTGTGATCGCCGCGATGTTACTTGGCCTAATAGGAAAGAATCATTTTGACGCGGTAGAAAAAGATATCAGTAGTGAGTTTCATCGTATTGAAGATGTGTTCAAAAGAACCACAAAAGTGGCGACAGCCCTAGACTACAGCTTCTCCAACTATTATAAATCAGGAAACCCTCTCTTTCTTGATCACAACAAACAAGTTGTGGATGGTCTTTGCCAAATTTGGCCTATTGATGTATTGCTACTTGCCGACGGTAAAACCTCAGACATTCCCTCTGTCGATATCGACTATATGCTAATCGGTCAAGAGTCTCTTTGTTCTGAAAGCAGTGATAGTTATAAGAGCGCGTCAGAAAAAATAGCGTTAGCTCCTATTCTTTCATTTTTATCCCAGCTTGATGAATACCATGCCGGCGTGCACTTTATTGATACGAGCGGCTATGTGATCTCTTCACCTGAAGGTTTTGCCAAAGGGCTGAGCAAAGAGTTACTCTCGACCATAAAGAGTCGTCCTTATTGGCAGAAAACAGCCAACAACCCTGACCAACTTACCCTTTCAGGCCCTGGTTATCGTTTTGATTCCCTTGACCGTATAATCAGTATGACGATCCCTGTATTCCATAAAGGCGTTCACCAAGGGATGCTGTCGGTGGATATTAATGCTGACAAGCTGCTCGCAAACTCGAATGAGCATCTTGCAGGTCGGATCGATATCATTGATACCACTTTAGCGACTCCGGTAGATTCTGCGGCTTTTTATCACGAGATCAAACTGGATGGTGTCTCGTCTCACCATGCGATGTATTACAAATTAGACATCGCGAAAGAGGTTGAGCACTTTTTCGTCTACGAGAAAGACAGCCTTATTGTTGCCATCATTGTGTATCTGTTCTCAGTAACCATCTTCTTCTACGTCAATTCCAATATTGAACGTGGTTACTTCAAAGATCTCGCAGCCAAAGACCCTATGACAGGGTTATTGAATCGTCGTGGCTTAGAAGCGTTCTGGCGCAGTGTAGAGCACGATCAACTGTTTGCATTAACCGTCTTCGATATTGATGATTTTAAGTCAATTAACGACACCTACGGCCACGATAAGGGGGATGATGTGATTCGTTATATGTCGCGTCAGATCAGCAACAGTATTCGAAGCAGTGACGTTGCAGCACGGTTTGGCGGTGAAGAGTTTGTCGTTTATATGAAAGGCGAAGATCGTGAAACTTTGATGAGAACATTAGAGCGAGTGAAGAATGCGATTTGTTCCACTTCAGCCGACATTATTCCAAATGGATTTACGGTGTCTGGCGGTGTCTGCATTGTTGAAACTGAGCAAAGTAAACTTAACTTCGATGAGATATTTAAGTACGCCGATGAAAAGCTGTACGTGGCTAAGACGACGGGCAAAGACCGTCTTAAATTTTAACCACGTTATTGAATCGATGCTTTGTATGAAAATGAAAATGAAAATGAAAGAGGGAAGAGCGAACGTGTCTACCAAGCAAAGCTTATTTGCACCGGTAAACACGTTTGTAGCGTTGGGTATTTAACCCTAAACATAATCTTAAACAGGTTGGCGGCGTTCTTCTTGATAACGCTGAAGGCGTTCTACAATCGGTGGCGCCTTTTTGAAAGTACGAATTTCTTTAAACAGTTCGTTCGCTTCAGGGTAGCCTTTACTTAGATAAACAAACCACTGCTTCACTCTATTGGGGTAGTACATGCCTTTGTCCCCTTTAATTTGAAACTCTGAATAGCGCAGCAAAAGTTCAATGACTTTATCCCACGGCATTTTCTGGTGGTTGTGCTTAACGACGTTACCAAGGTTTGGAATATTGAAAGCACCACGGCAGACCATTAATGAATCGACGCCTGTTGCTTCTATGCAATCTTGACCATCTTGATAGTTCCAGATCTCCCCATTAGCAATCAACGGCAGAGATGTTTTTTCTCTTATTTGATTGATGAAGTCCCATTTGATTTCGCTGGCTTTATAGCCGCCAACTTTGGTTCTTGCATGCACGGTGAGTTCGTCAGCTTTGGCTTGTTCGATGGCATCGACGATTTCAAAGCACTCTTCCGGATGCTCCCAACCTAATCGAATCTTTGCGGACACAGGAATGTGTGCCGGTACCGCTTCTCGACAGGCGTTCACCACTTGATAGATGAGCTCTGGCTCTTTTAGCAATGAAGCGCCACCATTACTTTTGTTGACCGCTTTTGCTGGGCAACCAAAATTAAGATCGATCCCTTTCGCGCCTAAGCTAGCAGCTTGAAAAGCATTCTCGGCCATCCAATTTGGGTGTTGCCCTAGAAGTTGGAGATGGATTGGCACACCAGCCATGGTCTGAGAGCCTTGATGTAGCTCAGGGCAAATACGGTGGAACACATGCGGGGGAAGAAGTTGATCTACGACGCGCACAAACTCTGTCACACAGAGATCGTAATCATTAATCTCTGTGAGAATTTCACGCATTAGGTGGTCTAGAACGCCCTCCATAGGGCCAAGTATTACGCGCATGTTGCTTTACCAAAACTGAATGAACCGAAAAATTCGAGGCGTGATTGTACGGTGTGCTTACAGAATTGTCACTATGAGTGTGGTGCATGTCTTAATGATGGTTTCGTCTCTTAATAGCGACATCTTTGGGAGGATGGCGTTATAATATCGAAAATGCCCAATATCCAGAGCTTTCATGACATATCAATTATTAAGCCTACCAGAATCAATCACTGACATTACTCCGCAGTTTATGGAAGGTGCAATCCTTGCCTCTAACTTAGCGACCAAACCACTCGATCCAGAAGAGTGGCTGGTTATCGTTGCGCCTGAAGCGGGTAAAGAGCTGGTAACAACGGTGACAGAACAGATTAATCGCCAGCACAACCTGATTCAGCGTAATGAATACCTATTAACAGACGTACTGGCTGAAGGTGACTTTAACGAACAGTTCGCTGATTTTTCTGAAGGCTTCATGATGGTTTGGCCAACAGTGGAAGAGCAGTGGCAGAGCGTGACAGTCGCGGATGGTACTCTGCGCATGTTGCAAGCGCTCTTAACCACCTTGATGCTTGCGATTGATGAAGAGCAAACTCAACAACAAATGATCGCTGCAGGGCTTACTAACCCACCATCGCTTGCCGATTTAGTGGGTCAAGTCGATCTGATGATCTCAGAAGTGGCAATGGCAGCGGATGAAGCTATGTTGGGCAATAAGTCCCAGAGCGTGAACCCGTTTAAAGACATTGGTCGAAACGACCTTTGCCCTTGTGAAAGCGGCAAGAAGTTTAAACAATGCTGCGGTAAAAGCAGCTAATCACGGCTTGTTGAGCAACTTAGTTTGTGTGAATAACAGACTCTCTTAATATGTTCAAAAGCTTAAGTAATAAAAAAGTCGACCTCGTGGTCGACTTTTTTGTTGTCCAAGTGTCAACGGCTTACTGCAAGTCCTTTTTCGACTTCACAAATTGAGAAATAACCACAATACCGAAAGCAACCAAGTTACCTGCAAAGATAATTACTAGCCACTGAGGCATAGAAAGATCGAAGAACTGCCACACAACCTTGCTGCAATCGCCGTAAGCCTCAAACATCCACGGAGCCCATTGGTTTAAAGGCGCCCAGCTAGGGAAGGTTACGAATAAGTCGCAGGTTGCGAAAGGGGACGGATTGAACTGGTAATCGACGTGCTCTAAAGCAAGCATCAAACCTTTGTATGCGCCAAATCCCCAGCTAGCAAGGCCTAACCAGCGTGATATTGGGTTATTCGGGGCAATCGCACCAATCATGGCGGCAACACCGATAGCGAGCATAGCAACGCGCTCATAGATACACATCACGCAAGGACCAAGCATCATCACGTGTTGGAAGAAGAGAGCGCACGCTTCAAAAAAGACAATGAAAGCCAGCAGTAAAAGCCAAGATAAACGTCCCTTAGAGAAGTCTTTGATCATTGCTAAAAAGTTCACGAATTGAATCCTGTCTATAAAATAAAAAAGCCCTGATTACTCAGAGCTTTTTATCTTGGATAAGTTTCCTAATCAACTAATATTTTTGATTAGTTAGTTATAGTTATTGTGGTTTGCGACACAGTGTTTAGCTTAGTGACCACCAGAGATAACTGGAGCGACTACTTCACCAGTGCGTTGAATGATCCAACCTGCATCATAGAACCATGCTGTCATTGGCTCTACGAAGAACACAATGCCTGCTAGGCCAACCAGTGCCAATACGATGGTGTATGGCAACGCCATGATAACCATGCGACCGTAAGACAATCTAATTAACGGAGCAAGTGCTGATGTTAATAGGAATAGGAATGCAGCCTGGCCGTTTGGCGTTGCAACAGAAGGTAGGTTAGTACCAGTGTTGATAGCAACAGCAAGTAGGTCGAACTGATCACGAGTGATGATGCCTTCAACCAGTGCAGTTTTCACTTCGTTAATGTAAACCGTACCGACGAATACGTTATCTGAAACCATCGATAGAATACCGTTGGCAACATAGAAGAGAGCGAGTTGTGCACCTTTATCTTCAACATGAAGTACAGAATCGATGACTGGCTTAAATAGAGCTTGGTCGATGATTACAGCAACAACAGCGAAGAAAACGGCAAGAAGTGCAGTAAATGGCAGCGCTTCTTCAAAGGCTTTACCCATAGAGTGTTCTTCAATAACACCCGTAAATGCTGTAGCTAAGATGATCACAGACAGGCCAATCAAACCTACTTCAGCAACGTGAAGTGCAAGGCCGACGATAAGCCAAACTGCGATTGCACTTTGAACCCATAGTTTTGCTACGTCTTGCTTTGTGCGGTTTGCACGTTCTTTGTTGTCAAACTCAACTAAGATTTGGCGAACATTCATTGGTAGTTGAGCACCGTAACCAAACACTTTGAATTTCTCGACAAGTGCACAAGTTAAAATACCGCAGAAGAAAACAGGTAGTGTTACTGGCAGCATACGGATGATAAATTCACCGAACTCCCAACCTGCTTGCTTAGCAATTACCAAGTTTTGTGGTTCACCTACCATGGTCATTACACCACCCAGTGCTGTACCCACACCAGCGTGCATTAGCAGTGAACGTAGGAAAGCACGGTAGTTTTCTAGGTCATCACGAGTTAGCTCTGAGATCTCTTCATCATGAGTATGATCGTGCGAAGACGTTGTGCCCTTGCCTGATGCAACCTTGTGGTAGATAGAGTAGAAGCCGACCGCAACGCTAATAACTACGGCGATTACTGTTAGTGCATCTAGGAATGCTGATAAGAAAGCGGCAGCAACACAGAAGGCAACGGAGAGTAAAATTTTAGATTGGATGCCAAGCAAGATCTTCGTGAAAATGAACAAAAGCAGTTCTTTCATGAAGTAAATGCCAGCAACCATGAATACGAGCAAGAGTAATACAGGAAGGTTTGCTTGCAGCTCGTGATAAACCATTTCTGGTTTGGTCATGCCAATGGCGACTGCTTGAATAGCTAATAGACCACCCGGTTGAAGTGGGTAGCATTTGAGAGCCATAGCTAGAGTGAAAATAAACTCAACCACCAATAGCCAGCCCGCAACAAATGGGTCAACTAGGAAGAAAACAAACGGGTTGATGATTAAAAAGGAAATGATGGCAAGTTTATACCAATCAGGAGCTTTACCAAGGAAGTTCTTGATAAAAGCGTTTCCGAGAGACATCGGCATGTTAATACTCTTTTATGTTGATTATGAATAGACAAGCAATACAACATTTTGAGAATCGAGCTATAGAAATTGTTAAAAACTATGACTAACAGTGACTTAGAAAAACTACATTCCATGTAATGTTCTGTGGTCTTGCCAAGTCACTCCCTTAGAAACTCAAGCACTGCTTATTTTTGAGCGCAACTTTACTCTTAGATAACATTTAGTCAACAGGAAAAGCCCTGTAGCCCTAAAAATACCTCTTTTTTGTTGAGAAACGCGATCAAAGTAGCGCAAGCATACCACTTAAAATGTGATAAAAACCGACTAGAATCAATATTTCAGCGAAATGATTGAAAATTACAGAATAACGACGGCTTATATATGATTATTACAACTTAATATTGCAAATTAATAGCTTTAAAAATATGACCAATCCCATTGATTTTAAAGAAAAATTGTTGTGTTAACGGTTTGTTTAAATGGTGGTTTAGAGTCGCTTGCTTTACAAACCTGAGGTGCAAACGTGTGCTGAACTTTAGAGTTATAACTCTAACGGTGTTTAGGGTGAGTAAAATTTTTGAGGGTGTTTCCGCTAGGTGTGAACTAGTGGTATGATGAGTAAATTAGAACAGAATAATTAAATTGGATTGAAGTGTAGATGGTCATTAAGGCGAAGAGCCCGGCAGGATTTGCAGAGAAGTATATCATTGAAAGTATTTGGAATGGCCGTTTCCCTCCAGGTTCTATCTTGCCCGCAGAGCGTGAGCTTTCTGAGCTGATTGGTGTTACACGTACTACGCTTCGTGAAGTACTACAACGTCTTGCTCGTGATGGTTGGTTGACAATCCAACATGGCAAACCAACTAAAGTTAACCAGTTTATGGAAACCTCAGGTCTTCATATCCTTGATACGCTAATGACGTTGGACGTTGATAACGCAAGCAAAATGGTAGAAGACCTGCTTGCTGCTCGTACTAATATCAGCCCGATCTTTATGCGTTATGCATTCAAAGCAAACAAAGAAGCTTCAGAGCGTACTATCAGTAACGTGATTGAATCTTGTGAAGCGCTACTTGCGGCACCAACTTGGGATGAGTTCCTAGAATCGTCGCCATACGCTGACAAGATCAAACAAGCGATAAAAGAAGATTCAGAAAAAGATGAAGCGAAACGTCAGACGATCTTAATCGCGAAGACTTTCAACTTCTATGATTACATGCTTTTCCAACGTTTGGCATTCCACTCAGGCAACCAGATTTACGGCCTGATCTTTAACGGTGTGCGTAAACTTTATGACCGTATCGGTAGCTACTACTTCTCTAACCCAGAAGCACGACGTTTAGCGATGGACTTTTATAAAGAGTTGTTCATTATCTGTGAAAGTGGCGAGCGCGAAACTTTGCCATTAGTGATTCGTAACTACGGTATCGCAAGTGCACAAGTTTGGAATGAAATGAAAACGACATTGCCGACGAACTTCACTGAAGACGACAGCTAAGGCATAGGTTTACTATTGTTGTTCCTGTTTAGTCAGTGACGTAAAGAAAACGAAAAAGCGGCGAGATAATTCAATTATCTCGCCGCTTTTTATTTATCTGTCGTTACTAGAAAATTATCAGTGGGTCAGTTACTTACCTATGACGAGTAATTTATCTATGTGTAGCAACTTAAAATTTATCTAGGAGTAGTAACTTAACCCGCAAACTCTTCTGAGTCTGGACGGTTGGTAAATTGCACACCGTTTAGAAAATCGCAAAGTAGTTGGTCTTCACACACTTTGTAGTTTTTGTTTTCTGGCTTGCGGAAGTAAGCGCCGATTTCGTACTTGCTCAAGCTAATGCCAACCACTTCTAGTACGTCCAAAACATCTTCTGCTTTCATGTTTAATGCGATACGAAGCTTCATGAAGATCATGTTGTTCGTCAGTGCAACTTCAGGTTTAGGTTGCTCGCCTTCTTTTTTGCCACGCTTAAGGTTGATGAAACCATTTAGGAATACCGCCAACTCTTTATCTTTCATCTTAGAGCATGACTTGTCGTTGTCATCTTTTAGCCAGTTAATCACTTGGTCATGAGCAACAGTCACATCAGCTTGTTCGATAGCTTTGATGATTTGTGCATTTTTAAGGTTTAGTGCGTGTTGAATACGACGCAAGATTTCGTTGTTAGTCACTGGGGATTCCTAAAAAGGGTTTTAGAGTAAAGAGGTGTTGGTTTAGCCTATTTTTGTCGACGAACCAATTTCTACTCTACATAGCATAGTTGACGGCGACTCTAACAGAGAACGCTTATTTTCGGTAGATATAAAAAATCCCCAATGCCTATTAACTCATTCAAGTTAAAAGTGCATTAGGGATTTCGCTATGAGTGCTTGTTATCTGACTGAAGCCAGAATTACATTACACGCATACCAGGTTGAGCACCTTCGTGTGGCTCAAGGATCCACAGGTCGCTGCCACCAGGGCCCGCGGCTAGGATCATGCCTTCAGACATACCAAACTTCATCTTACGAGGTTTTAGGTTTGCTACCATTACAGTTAGCTTGCCTTCTAGCTCTTCAGGTTTGTATGCTGATTTGATACCAGAGAATACTTGGCGAGTCTCACCACCGATGTCTAGTTGGAACTTCAGTAGTTTGTTCGCTTTTGGTACTTCTTCACAAGAGATGATACGAGCGATACGCATGTCTACTGCTGCAAAGGCATCGAACTCAATCTCGTCTGCGATTGGCTCTTTGTCTAGCTCAGTTTGGCTTGCTTGCTCTTTTTCAGCTTCTGCTTTTTCTTTCGCTGCTGCTTCAGCGGCTGCATCTTCTTTAGAAGACTCAACCATTGCTTCCACTTTCTTAGGGTCAATGCGGTTGAATAGCGCTTTGAACTTAGTGATCTCGTGATCAGTTAGCGGAGTAGCAATCGCTTCCCACGTTAGCTCTTCGTTTAGGAAAGCTTCAGTGCGAGCTGCAAGCTCTGGCATCACTGGTTTCAGGTAAGCCATCAGTACGCGGAATAGGTTAATACCTACAGAAGAAACTTGTTGAAGCTCAGCTTCTTTGCCTTCTTCTTTTGCAAGAACCCAAGGTGCTTTTTCGTCGATGTACTGGTTAGCTTTATCCGCTAGTGCAGTGATTTCACGGATAGCACGGCTGAATTCACGAGTTTCGTATAGCTCACCGATACGCTCAGCAGCAGCAACGAATTCGTTGTATAGCTCAGGCTCTGCAAATTCAGCAGCTAGCTTGCCTTCAAAACGCTTAGTAATGAAGCCAGCGTTACGAGAAGCTAGGTTAACAATCTTGTTTACTACGTCAGCGTTTACACGTTGAGTGAAGTCTTCAAGGTTAAGATCTAAGTCATCGATGCGGCTGTTTAGTTTAGCAGCGTAGTAGTAACGTAGACACTCAGGGTCTAGGTGGTTTAGGTACGTGCTTGCTTTGATGAATGTGCCTTTCGACTTAGACATCTTCGCACCGTTCACTGTTACGTAGCCGTGTACGAATACGTTGTTTGGCTTACGGAAACCTGCGCCGTCTAGCATTGCTGGCCAGAATAGGCTGTGGAAGTAAACAATGTCTTTACCGATGAAGTGGTAAAGCTCAGTTGTGCTGTCTTTCTTCCAGTATTCATCGAAGTTTAGATCGTCACGTTTGTCACATAGGTTCTTGAAAGAAGCCATGTAGCCAACAGGTGCGTCTAGCCATACGTAGAAGAACTTGTCTTTTTCGCCTGGGATTTCAAAGCCGAAGTAAGGTGCATCACGTGAGATATCCCACTGTTGCAGACCAGACTCAAACCATTCCTGCATTTTGTTTGCAGTTTCATTCTGTAGAGAGCCAGAACGAGTCCACTCTTTAAGCATGCTTTCGAACTGAGGTAGGTCGAAGAAGAAGTGCTCAGAGTCTTTCATTACTGGAGTTGCGCCAGAAACCGCTGATTTAGGGTTAATTAGCTCAGTTGGGCTGTATGTCTCACCACAGTTATCACAGTTATCACCATACTGGTCTTCTGACTTACACTTAGGGCAAGTACCTTTTACGAAGCGGTCTGGTAGGAACATCTCTTTCTCAGGATCGAAAAGCTGAGAAATAGTGCGGCTAGAAATGAAGCCGTTCTTTTTAAGTTCTAAGTAGATGTGAGAAGCCAGTTCACGGTTCTCTTCGCTGTGTGTGCTGTGGTAGTTATCAAAGCTGATATCAAAGCCAGCGAAGTCTTTTTGGTGCTCTTCACTAACAGCAGCGATCATCTCTTCTGGCGTGATACCCATCTGTTGAGCTTTAAGCATAATTGGCGTGCCGTGAGCATCGTCAGCACAGATGAAGTTTACAGTGTTGCCACGTAGACGCTGGTATCGAACCCAGATATCAGCTTGGATATGCTCAAGCATATGGCCAAGGTGAATAGAGCCGTTAGCGTACGGAAGCGCACAAGTTACCAAAAGTTGTCTTGGATCAGTTGCCATACTTAATAATTCGCTTTTTTGATAGGTATAAATTTGAGAGGTAATACTACTTTATAACGTGTGATACGCCAAGGTATCAGACTAAGGATTCCCCTAGTTTTTTAGGGGTTCAGTCTTCATCCCGTGGGTGATAGCATAAATAAAAAAAGGAGTCCCAATGCGTAACTTTACTTCTAAGCAAGATTTCTGTTCATGGTTGAATGAGTTCGAGTCACCAATCCTCATCCCAGAGTGGGCGCTATACCAAAATATTGTATCGGTTGATCCGCGTGGATCATTTGTTATCACCTTACCTTTTGCCGCTAATCAGCTTGCGGTTGAATTGGAACAGTGGATTCACTCTCAGATTGAACAACAGCTTGTTAGCGCTTTTCAGTTTGAAGTGAAGGTGAAGCCGTCTGCGTTAGAAACCACGGTTGCGACACCATTGAAGGGGGTGAAGAACATCATCGCCGTGACATCTGCAAAGGGTGGGGTGGGTAAATCGACCACTTCAGTCAACCTTGCTTTGGCTTTATCTAAGTCTGGTTCAAAAGTGGGTTTGTTGGATGCGGATATCTATGGTCCTTCTGTACCTATGATGCTTGGCCAATTAGATGCGAAACCAGAAGTCCAGAATAACAAGTGGATGATGCCAATCGAAGCGCACGGTATTTTCACTCACTCTATCGGTTATCTTGTGTCGAAAGATGACGCTGCGATTTGGCGCGGTCCAATGGCGGCCAAGGCTTTAGGTCAGCTTGTTAACGAAACCGTATGGCCAGAGTTGGATTATCTAGTTATTGATATGCCACCGGGCACGGGCGATATTCAGCTGACGTTATCGCAACAGATCCCAGTGACCGGGGCTGTAGTGGTGACCACTCCTCAAGATTTGGCGCTAGCGGATGCACGTAAAGGCGTAGCGATGTTTGATAAGGTGAGTGTGCCAGTCGCAGGCTTAGTTGAAAACATGAGCTATCATATTTGTAGTCACTGTGGTGAGAAAGAGCATATCTTTGGCGTTGGTGGTGCCGAAGCTATGTCAGAAGAGTTTTACCTCGATATTTTGGCACAGATCCCTCTTCATATTGATGTGCGAGAAGATATCGATGCAGGTTGCCCGACGGTGATTCGTCGTCCAGATAGTGAACATACACGTCACTACTTAGAGCTTGCAGAGAATGTGGCTGCGAAGATGTTCTGGACCGGCAAGGCGAGACCAGAAGCGATTAACTTCTCTATGGTTGAATAACGAAAGATAATCAAAAAGTTGTGTTAATCATGTTGGATTAGATAAATAGCGGTTGGATTTAGGCTGATCGCCATTGGGGTTGTGCAAATAGTTGTAGGCAAGTTATTTGAAAGCAAACGATTGTATTCATTAAATGCATTGATATCATCAATTTGACTGCAATTAGCTAAAATGGCGACTAGAATCTATGTGCTTTAGCCCCTATAATCAGGCGGTTTATCTCTTCCCACCACCAAACCATATCGGGTGCAAAATTAATGTCTGATAATAATCAATGTGTCATCGTAGGTATCGCTGGCGCTTCAGCTTCAGGAAAAAGTCTGATTGCTAGTACAATTTATAATGAATTGCGCGAAAAAGTAGGCGACCATCAAATTGGTGTTATCACGGAAGATTGCTATTACAGCGACCAAAGCCACTTGAGTATGGAAGAGCGTGTTAAAACTAACTACGATCACCCAAATGCACTAGATCATGATCTTTTATGTGAACATCTACAGCAGCTAATGAGTGGCAACGCCGTAGAAGTTCCTGAATACAGCTACACAGAGCACACACGTACTTCTGAAACGACTACACTTACTCCAAAGAAAGTGATCATTTTAGAGGGTATTCTGCTTCTAACAGACCCGCGTCTTCGTAAACTAATGCACGCAAGTGTGTTTATGGATACACCATTAGACATCTGTCTATTACGCCGTGTTAAGCGTGATGTAGAAGAGCGTGGTCGTACAATGGACACTGTACTTAAGCAATACCAAGAAACAGTACGTCCAATGTTCATGCAGTTTATCGAGCCTTCAAAACAACATGCAGACATCATCGTTCCTCGTGGTGGTAAAAACCGTATTGCGATTGATGTGCTAAAAGCGCACATTGCGAAGTTGTTGAAGTCTTAATCGAATAAAATTTTGCCTAAGTGACTCACTTAGCTTTATTTTTTACCGAATCAGTGGCACTTTTATAGTGCCACTTTCTTTTGGAATCTAAGCAAGGAATATGCGGATGAAGAAACTACTCATTTTCATAGCTGTACCAGTGTTTGTTGTCGTTGCAGCAATTCTGGCACTAGTGCTGTTAGTGAATCCCAACCAATTTAAGCCATTAATTGTCGAACAAGCCCAAAAACACACAGGCCTAGAGCTAGTGATCGAGGGTGATATCAGCTGGCAATTCTTCCCATCCATTGGCTTTGAACTTGGTCAAACTGAATTACGCAACCCTGAAGGTTTTACGCAACCTAACCTATTTAAGGTTGATACCGTTGGCGTTGACGTTTCGGTTACTCCGCTATTTAGCAACCAACTAGAGATCGGCAACATTACTCTAGATGGTGCAGAATTCTATTTAGAAACGCTTAAAGATGGTCGCAAGAACATTGATGCACTAACGCAAGCGTCAGCGCCTCAAGAATCTGAGCCTGCAGCAGGCACAAGTTCTGAATTAGCGCCTGCCCCTCAAGAGCAAACTACCACAGACGCATCGGGTTGGACGATCAACCTTGCAGGCGTAACTGTATCAAACGCATTGTTTGAAATGGACGACAAGCAAGCGGGTTCATTCACTAAGCTATACGATGTGTCTTTGAATCTTTCTGAGTTTGCCGTTGATACATGGACAACCGCGACATTTGCGGCTTCTGGTGAGAACAATCAACAGAAGTTCTCTGCACAAGGCAGTGCAGAATTCAAATTAGCTGAAGGCTTTGCAAGTTACGCACTTCGTAATATCGACTTAAACGCTAAGTTCAATGATCCAGCGACGTCGATTGAGTCAGCAAAAATTGGCTTGAATACGTTTGAGTTCGATAAGGTAAACCAACTGACTTACGCTGTAATCGGTAATGCAGCTGGCCTTGACCTTGATCTTAAAGGTGGCGGTGAACTTACTGTTGATAGCGCGATTTCAAAAGTAACGCTGAACAAGTTAACGTTAGACTCAACATTCAAAGGCGACACGCTTCCTCAGTCTCCAATGAAAGTCGACATGCTGTCTGACTTAAGCTTCGATCTTAACAAGAGCCACCTGCGCTTTGTGTTAGAGAAGCTACAAGCTAACGCTATTGCATTAGACGGTAAAGCAGACGTAATCCTATCTGAAATACCAAAGGTTCGTTTCTCTCTTCATAGCCCGAATATTGATTTAGATGAATTCTTAGGCTTAGGCAATACAACAGAAACAGCGAGCACAGCGCCTTCTGGTTCTGCTGGTGGTTCAACGTCAAGTTCTGGTAGTTCAGATCCAGCTAAAGAAGTGGAACCTGATCTGTCGGCTCTGAAAACGTTAGACGTGAAAGGTGACATCACGATTGATAAGTTCAAGGCGAACAACGCGAAGATGCAGAATGTTAAAACCGCATTTTTGGTTAACCGTGGTATCGCAGAGCTAACCTCATTCACCTCGAATCTTTACCAAGGTTCTATTTCTGCTACTGCAAAGTTAGACGCTCGTAAAACACCAGCGACTTACACGGCTAAGAAGAAAATCAAAGGCGTGAAAGTACAACCGTTACTGGTTGATGTTGCAGATAACGATATGCTGGAAGGTACCGGTAATATTGATGTCAACGTGAAAGGTAAGAGTCTAACTCCGACGGGTATCAAGAAAAACCTAGTCGGTACTATCGCGATTAACTTTGAAGATGGTGCAGTTAACGGCATCAACGTAGCTCAACTGATTCGAGAAAACTACGCTAAGATCAAGGGCGAGAAAGTTGAAAGCACAAATGAAGCTCAAAAAACGGACTTCAGTGCAATGAAAGCGACGCTGAAAGTGGATAAAGGTTGGGTTTCAACTAACGACTTATCAGCACAGTCGCCACTGTTACGTGTGACAGGTCAAGGTAAAGCAAACTTCATCAATGAAACGGTCGACTTCCTTGTGCGTACATCAATTGTGGGTTCACTTGAAGGTCAGGGCGGTAAGAGCATCGACGACCTGAAAGATGTGACTATCCCAATTAAGGTAACAGGTCAGTGGGTAGCCCCGAAATTTGCACTTGTTTTTGATGATGTATTGAAACAGAAAGCACAGAAAGAAATTGATCGTGGTTTAGAAAAGTTAGACGAAAAGTACGGTGACAAGATCAAAGATGAGAAAACAAGAGACGCAGTAAACGGTCTACTAAAAGGTTTGTTTAACTAGTCTTCATCTCATTTAAAAATGAACAAAGCGCCACTCCTGTTGTAGGAATGGCGCTTTTTATTTTTGGCTCGATAATACTCAAGAGAGATTCCCTATGACACTCGTCCCTCGCTCTAGGGAATGACGATAGGCCGTCGTCCTTTGTTCAAGAGCGTAACGGCCTAGTGGTCGTCATCCTCGAGAGGGAAGAATGACCGAGTCGGGGATCTCTGGTTGAAGGTGATTACCAGTCAACGCCTTGTAGCGCTTTAACACCAGATTCAAAAGCGTGTTTCACATTGCGAACTTCAGATACTGTATCTGCTATCTCAGTAAGAGTACGGTGCGCGCCACGACCTGTAATGATGACAGACTGCATCTTCGGGCGGTTATTCAACGCCTCAACCACTTCATCGAGTTCGATGTAACCGTAGCTAACCATGTAAGTCAGTTCATCAAACAGAATCACATCGATCGACTCATCAGCCAGCATGCGTTGGCACTCTTTCCATACACGCTGCGCAGCTTCAATATCTTGCGCTTTGTTCTGAGTTTCCCAAGTAAAGCCTGTGCCCATGACTTGGAACTCGACATCAAGCTTTTGCAGAACGTTTTTTTCGCCGTTATCCCAGGTACCTTTAACAAACTGAGCAACGGCGCATTTCTTACCATGACCAACTGCACGTGTAATCGTACCAAAACCGGATGTTGATTTACCTTTACCGTTACCCGTGATGACCAGCAATAGGCCTTTTACTTCTTGTGCTGCAGCGACACGTGCATCGACTTGTTCTTTTACTTTCTGTTGTCTTGCTTTGTGGCGTTGTTCTTTGTTGTCTTCAGTCGACATAACAAATCCTTTTAAGTTGTGATTGCGTCTATCATAGCCTAACTTAACGATAGCAAAAACCATCGGAAGAACAGGTGATTAGGGATGAAAAAGATACTCGTAGTTTGTATGGGGAATATTTGCCGCTCGCCAACAGGTGAAGCGGTGCTAAGGAAGAAAGCGCAACAGCTGGATATTGATGTTGTGGTCGACTCTGCGGGGACGATTGGTTTTCATCAAGGCAACCCGCCAGACTCGCGATCCAAATCTGCAGGAGAGAAGCGAGGCTACAGCTTTAAGGGGATTACTTCTCGTAAAGTGGTAGATAATGACTTCGAAGAATTTGACCTGATACTCGCGGCCGATAGGGCGAATTTAGACGACTTAATGAGCCAATGCCCAGTTCACCTCCAATACAAGCTCGCATTATTTTTGAGCTTTGGAGAGTCACAATATCAAGAGATCCCCGATCCGTATTATGGTGAGGGAAATGGTTTTGAATTGGTGTTGGATTTAATCGAAGAGTCTAGCGAAGCGATACTGCGTTCGATGTAGTGTAGGAACAATGTACGTCGTTTTGTTATCAGCGTAAGGGCTGACCGATAGGTATAAAAAAGGCCGACATTGAATGTCGGCCTCTCTAAATCTAACTTAAAGCTACAGCTAAGATTACTTAGACATTACTTTGTAGATTGGGTCTTCTGCAACGTTCGCTTCAACTAAGCTACCTGCTTTGTGCAGCATAGCAACACAGTCTTGGCTTAGGTGGCGAAGGTGAAGTGTTTTACCTAGCGCCGCGTAACGGTCAGCAATCGTGTCGATCGCTTCAATTGCAGAGTGGTCAGTCACGCGTGAGTTTGCGAAATCAACGATTACATCTTGTGGATCGTTGTATGCGTCAAACAACTCTAGGAAGTTAGCCGTTGAACCAAAGAAGATTGGGCCGTTAACTTTGTACTCTTTTGAGCCTTCAGCGTTTACTGATGTATCTGCGTAGATGTGTTTAGCATGTTGCCAAGCAAACATTAGCGCAGAAGCGACAACACCAACACCTACTGCCACAGCAAGATCAGTCAGTACTGTTACTACGGTAACAAGAACGATAACGAAGAAGTCTTGTTTAGGAACGCGACGCGCAAGCTTGAAGGTTGCCCATTCAAATGTGCCGATAACAACCATGAACATTACGCCCACAAGTGCTGCTAGAGGAATCATTTCAATCAGTGCAGAACCGAACAGGATGAACATCAGTAGTGCAACTGCGGCGACGATACCTGAAAGACGACCACGACCACCTGAGTTTACGTTGATCATCGATTGACCGATCATCGCACAACCACCCATCGCACCGAATACAGAACACGTTACGTTAGCCATACCTTGACCAACACATTCACGGTTAGATTGACCACGAGTGTTTGTCATTTCGTCTAGTACTGTCAGTGTCAGCAGAGATTCAATCAGGCCGATAGCCGCAAGGATAATTGCGTAAGGCAGGATGATCTGTAGTGTATCTAAAGAAAACGGAACAGCAGGAATTGAGAATGTTGGAAGAGAGCCCGCTAGCGTAGCAGCTTCGTCACCAGACATTGTACGTAGGAAGTCGACAACAGTGCGAGTTTCAAGGTCAAGACCCACAACCAAAGCCGTTACTGTAACAATAGCAACTAATGAAGATGGTACTGCTGTTGTTAGCTTAGGTAGGAAGTGGATGATAGCCATTGTAAGGGCTACTAGACCTAGCATTAGTGTCATTTGACCGCTTGGTAACCAAGTCAACGCACCTGTTACGTCTGGCGCTTTAAATTGACCAAGTTGAGCTAGGAAGATAACAATGGCCAAACCGTTCACGAAACCAATCATTACTGGGTGTGGAACGATACGGATAAATTTACCTAGTTTAAATACACCTGCTGCAATTTGCAGAAGGCCAGCCAGCATAACGGCTGCGAATAGGTATTGAACACCATGGGTTGCCACTAGGCTCACCATTACAACGGCCATTGCGCCGGTTGCGCCAGAAATCATACCTGGACGGCCGCCAAAGACAGAAGTGATTAAACCTACGATGAATGCTGCATAAAGACCAACCATTGGGTCAACGCCAGCAACAAAGGCGAATGCTACAGCTTCAGGTACCAGAGCCAGGGCTACTGTAAGACCTGAAAGCACGTCATTCTTTACAGAGTGCTTTGAAAATTGTGGGAATTCGAACATGTTTGCTCAGCTATGCTTAAGATGGATTTACCGACACGGGTGTATTGCGTAGCCAAACAGTGATGGAAAAGAGCGGCAATAGCGAAGTGTCGAAAAGATAAGTGCGCGAATGCTACCCAAAAATGTGATTAAGTTCAAGGTTGAACCTAACTTTGAGTAATATATCTGTTAATTTTTATTCGATTAGTAGATATGAAAAAGGCTGCTTTAATAAGCAGCCTTTGATTCTATTTACTCGCGATTACCTATCAGTAATCACTAGTAGTTTGGCTTAGTCATCGCCGCGCCAGCTTTGTTCGACGCTGCCTGACTGCCTGCACCTTTCGATACAAAACGTTCAGTGCGGAACGGAGCTGCAATCACTTCAATCTCTTTGATCTCTTGAGGACCAGGAGCTTTAGTCATTGGTGAACCGGCTTGCTTCTTAGCAACAGCTGCCTTTGGTGCCGCTTTAGGAGCTTCTGCTTTAACAACAGGTGCTTCTTCAACTTTTGCACTTTCAGCTTTAGGCGCTTCAGCTTCAACAACTGGTGTTGCTTCTGCTTGCACAGCTTCTGCTACAACAGGCGCTTCAACTTTCGTCGCTTCTGCAACGACTGCAGGAGCTTCAACTACAGCAGGAGTCTCAGCTACTTGAGCTTCAACAGCAGCATCTTCACGACGGATGATAACTTTACCCATTGCAAGCTCTGGACATGCGAAGCCGCCAGTCATTGCTACGTTGCTTTGTGGTGCCGTCTCTAGAGCAACATTCTGCTCTTGAACAGATGTTTGAGCTTCAGCTGCTACTTGAACTTCAGCCACTTCAGGCTTTGCCAGCTTGTGGTGAGGTTTTGGAATGAAGCGAGGCATCACTTTACCCATAGCCATCTCTGGAGAAGCTACACCACCTTTACGTAGGCGGAATGGGTTAGGGCGACGATCACGACCGCGACGACGACGTTGACCACTTGCACGTAGGTGACGTGGAGAACGACGGTTACGACGTTGTTTCGGCTCTTCCTGTTCAGTTTGCTCTGCATTCGCTTGAGTTGCTTCTACTTGTTCCGCAACTTTTTGCTCTTGAGCTACTGACTGTTCTTTTGAAACAGATAGTTCTTTAGCAGCAACCTGCTCTTTTGAAGCGTTATCTTCAGCTTGAGCTTGTTGGTCTTTAACACGAACTTGCTTGTTCAGTTTACGACGCTGACGACGCTCTTTAATCTTAGCTGCTTTCGCTTCAGGTTTAGCCTTAGGCGCTTCCGGTTTACCAGCTTGTGCTTCTGCTGCTAGCTGTAGACCTTCTTCTGCTAATTTAGATGGTGCTTGCTCTTCGCGTTGCTTCTGCTCATCACGTGGCTTGTTGCGACGGTCTTGCTTAGGCTTGCGAGGCTGACGAGTTTGCTGTGGAGCTGCTTCTTTTTGCTCTTCAGGCTTCTCCTCACGAGCTGGCTTACGGCGGCGTTTGTTGTCACGGTTTTCGTTACGATTGTCACCACGTTCACCACGGTCGTTACGCTGTTCGCCACGCTCACCACGTTGGTTACGACGACGGTTATCGTTACGATCACGGCGTTGACGGTTGCCGTTGTTACGATTGTTTTTAGGTTTTTGTTCTTCTTTCTTCTCTTCTTCTTTTTTCTCTTCTTGAGTTGAAGAGCCAAATAAGAAGCTACCGATAGCTTTGAAGAAACGACCAATTAGGCCTGGTTCTTGAGTCGCTGCTGGTTCAGCTTTCTTCTCTTCTACAGCTTTAGGTGCTGGAGCAGGAGTTGGTGCTGATTGAGCAGGAGCTGCGAAGCCTTTCAGAGCAGGTTCTTCGATCTTCTTAGGACGAATAGTCTGTTCAGCAGGCTCTTTGCTTTCCGCTTCTTTTAGAGCTTCTAGCTTGTTAGGCAGTAAGTAAGATAGTAGATCGAACTCTTCACCTTCACGAACACGGATAACCTCAAAATGCGGCGTTTCCATGTCTGAGTTAGGAACAACAGTGATCTTAACTTCTTGGTTCTTCTCGATGTGGTTTACTGAGCGACGTTTTTCGTTCAGAAGGTAAGAAGCGATTGGAACAGGCACAACAGCAAGTACTTGTGCTGTGTTGTCTTTTAGAGCTTCTTCTTCAATCAAACGTAGAACAGAAAGTGCTAGAGATTCGTTATCACGAACAACACCAGTACCTGTACAACGAGGACAAATGTGGTGGCTTGCTTCTGCTAGTGATGGGCTCAAACGTTGACGAGACATCTCTAGAAGACCAAAGCGAGAAATACGACCAATCTGAACACGTGCGCGATCTAAACGAACGGCATCACGTAGACGGCTTTCTACTTCGCGTTGGTGGCGAACCGGGGTCATATCGATAAAGTCGATTACAACAAGACCACCTAGGTCACGTAGACGTAATTGACGTGCAATTTCATCGGCAGCTTCTAGGTTAGTGTTAAGTGCTGTTTCTTCAATATCGCCGCCCTTTGTTGCACGAGCAGAGTTGATATCGATAGAAGTCAGTGCTTCTGTTGGGTCGATTACGATAGAACCACCAGATGGAAGACGAACTTCACGTTGGAAAGCAGATTCGATCTGGCTTTCAATCTGGTAATGGCTGAATAGTGGCACTTCACCATCGTATTTCTTAACGCGATTCATGAAATCTGGGCGTATTAATTGAATGTGCGCTTGTGCACGTTCAAAAATAGTATTGCTGTCGATTAGAATCTCGCCAATATCACGACGTAGATAGTCACGAATTGCGCGAACAATAACGTTACTCTCTTGGTGAATTAGGAAAGGAGCTGCATTTGAATCAGAAGCTTGCTTGATAGCGCCCCAATGGTTCAATAGAACATTCAGGTCCCACTCTAGCTCTTCTGCGCTTTTGCCAACACCCGCTGTACGCACGATTAAGCCCATACCTTGAGGAAGCTCAAGAGTGCTTAATGCTGCTTTCAGTTGAGTGCGTTCATCACCTTCGATACGACGAGAAATACCGCCAGCACGAGGGTTATTAGGCATAAGAACTAAGTAACTACCAGCCAAAGAGATGAAAGTTGTCAGTGCAGCACCTTTGCTACCACGTTCTTCTTTCTCTACTTGTACGATTACTTCTTGGCCTTCTTTTAGCACTTCTTTAATGCTAGGACGGCCTTGGTATGTATAACCTTCAGGGAAGTATTCGCGGGCAATTTCTTTAAGAGGGAGGAAACCGTGACGTTCTGCGCCGTAATCAACGAATGCCGCTTCTAGGCTTGGTTCAATACGGGTAATACGTCCTTTGTAGATATTCGCTTTCTTTGACTCGTGACCTGGACTTTCGATATCTAGATCGAACAGTCGTTGGCCATCAACCAAAGCGACACGCAACTCTTCTTTTTGAGTTGCGTTAATTAACATTCTTTTCATTTAGAAATTCTCATTGTCTTTTCTTATTTTCATCATTGTTCTTATCGCTTTATTTCGTTTCTCATGGTGCCAGATCCCATGGCTTTATCGGTGCAGCCTCCCGGCTGGAGAGGGATGCTCTGGGGCACGTCAGTCATCATAGGGAGTTAGCCTATGATCCGCGATGTGGCGGTGAATACTCAACATGAGTGTACGTGAGTAGAGCGATAAGGAACTCAGTTGACCGTGTCTTACGCCGATTGCAGCACTGTCTAATCTGAGTTATCTACTCATTTACTTGCTTATGAATGGTTAACTGTTTAAATAATAGTCAAACCACTGATAGCAGCTGTGAACTATAGCAGCGGTCGGTAAACACAGCAATCTGCTTTGTCGGAATGCTGTAAAAAAAACAGTTTTTGTTTGGGTTTTGATAGCTCTAACTCACTGTCTATAAATAATTTATCAATTGATATTTTAATTTGCAGGAATCTTGATGCTTTTTTGTTCGAAGAATCAAAGAAATATAGAACTTCAATGACCATTTTGGGATAGATCGGTAAGGATTAGGGATAAATAAGTTCGGAATAGGGCTAAGAAAATATCAATTATCAAAAGTGACAGTGATACAATAGCGCAATGAGCGAAATTAGAACCCAAGTCCAATTCGTCGACATTGACGAAGATATGGCTGGTCAGCGTATTGATAACTTCTTACGCAACCAATTAAAAAACATCCCGAAAAGCATGATTTACCGAATCGTGCGTAAAGGCGAAGTCCGCGTAAATAAAAAACGCATTAAGGCTGAGTACAAACTAAAAGCTGGCGATTTAGTTCGTATCCCTCCGGTTACTATTGAAGAGAAAACAGAAGAGAACGTGCCGAGCACGAAACTCAACAAGGTTTCAGAATTAGAACAGTGCATCATTTATGAAGATGATCACATGCTAATTCTTAACAAACCGTCTGGCACTGCTGTTCATGGTGGTAGCGGATTAAAATTTGGCGCGATTGAAGCATTACGTGCTCTTCGCCCTGATGCTCGTTTTCTTGAATTAGTGCACCGTATCGATAGAGATACGTCTGGCATTTTGCTTGTTGCTAAGAAGCGCTCGGCGCTAAGACACCTTCAAGCACAGTTCCGTGAAAAAACGGTTCAAAAATACTACTTCGCTTTAGTTATGGGCGAATGGAAGAACAGCTGCAAAGTCGTCAACGCACCTTTGTTGAAAAATGAAGTGAACAGCATTGTTCGAGTTAACCCGAATGGTAAAGCTTCTGAAACCCGTTTTAAGGTTTTAGAAAAATTCCAAGAGGCGACGTTGATTCAAGCAAGCCCAATTACAGGCCGAACACACCAAATTCGTGTGCACGCTCAGTATACTGGTCACCCAATTGCTTGGGATGATCGCTACGGTGATCGTCGTTTTGATGCTTACACGGGTAAGGTTGGTCTTGATCGTCTGTTCCTACATGCAGCAAACATCAAGTTCACACACCCAGGTAGTGAAGAGAAGATGGATATCTCGGCGCCAATGGAAAGAAGGCTAGAGAAAGCCCTAACTGGTTTACGTAAGCTTTAAGAAGATACGAGATACGAAGGTATAGAGTGCCTCTAAATTTGTTCTTCAGTATCCATAAATGAGAAAGGTTGACGAATATCGTCAACCTTTTTTGTTTTCATCTGTTGTAGAAGATCCCCAAGTCGCTCGTTCCTCGCTCTTGAGGATGACGACTTTTTAAAATACGCTCTATATCATTAGTTGGTTAGATAAAATTGCGTGTTCCGCCATTCCCTAGACTGACGAAGGAAGGAGTAGGGAATCTCTAACAAAGAGAGCGTATCCGTTATAGTACCCCCATTCCTTGCGCTTCTAACATATCGACTAGATCGATCAGCGGTAAGCCGATCAAAGTATTTGGGTCTTTCCCTTCCATCTGTTTAAACAACGCGATGCCTAACCCTTCACACATAAAGCTACCTGCGCAGTAATAAGGCTGCTCTTTTTCAACATAACTAATGATCTGTTGCTTAGTTAAATCGCGGAAATGCACTACAAAGGTGTCGAGACGTGTGTCAGCTTCATTGGTTTCGTTGTTCCAAACCGAAAGCCCAGTATAAAAAGTAATGCTCTTGCCGCTTTGACGAGATAACTGCTCGATCGCTTTTTCTCGAGTGTGAGGCTTACCAATGATCTCTCCATCAATTACGCAAACCTGATCAGAACCAATGACTAAGCTAGGTTGCTCCACAACACAAGACTTAGCTTTGGTCTCAGCAAGGCGCATCACCAGCTGTTGAGGCGTCTCTTCAGGAAGCGGCGTTTCATCGCAGTCTGGCTTGGCTGTAATGAAGCTTAACTGTAGTTTTTTGAGGATCTCTTGCCTAAATGGTGATGTAGAGGCTAAAACTAGTTGGTAATTTCTCATTTTAATTTACAATTCAAGGAAGCATTTATCTCAGGATAACGTAACTTGTCCTGCTATTCATAATGCTCTGAATAGGAAAGGCAGGAAAGTACATTTTTTTTGCCATTTCCTTTGACTAAACACGATTTGGAAGATAAGATTCGCGCCCTATGCAAAAGGAAAAAATACCGCGTACAGTTGATCCGGCAAGAACGGCTCAAAAACGACTCGATATGGATGGTATCATTCAGGTCAGTCTTTTGAAGCGTTTAACTGAAGCAACTGAAGGCGTAAAACGTGACGCGCAAGTCTCAATGTCATTTGGGCTTGATGAACAACGATTAGTCGTTATCTCTGGTAAAGCTAACGTCGAAGTCGATTTAGAGTGTCAACGTTGTAATGAGGTTTTCGCACATGAGTGCGATGTCCAATTTACTTATACTCCTGTTTACAGTGAGAACAGTGAAGAGGAAGCACCGGAAGAGTACGATTTGGTAGATCTGAACGAGTACGGTGAGTTAGACCTGATTCAATTAGTTGAAGACGAGTTCATCCTTGGATTGCCACAAATAGCAATGCACGACGATGCGAAATGTAGCGTTAACTCAAATAACTTGGTGTTTGGTGAACTTCCTGAAGAAATTGAGGAAGACAAAAAGCCGAATCCATTTGATGTTTTAAAAAGCTTAAAGAAGTAATTGCTTCTTTAAGAATTTACATAGGAGTAGGGTCAATGGCCGTACAAAAGAGCAAGAAATCACGTTCAATGCGTGGCATGCGTCGTTCACACGATGCGCTAACTACAGCTGCACTTTCTGTAGACGCAACTTCAGGTGAAACTCACCTACGTCACAACGTGACTGCCGAAGGTTTCTACCGCGGCAAAAAGGTTATCAACAAGTAAGGTTGACCTTTGCAAAATCTAACCGTTGCGCTTGATGCAATGGGCGGGGACTTCGGTCCTCGTGTAACAGTGCCTGCCGCCGTGCAGGCACTGTCGTATTTCCCAGAGCTAAAAGTCATTCTAATAGGTGATCGAAACGCGATCACATCTCAATTATCTTCATTAGGTCGAATGCCTGATTCTCGTTTGAGTATCCAGCATTGTGATCGAGTCATTTCCAATTCTGAAAAACCTTCACTAGCCTTACGTAATAGTCAGGGTAGCTCTATGCGTGCCGCTATCGATCTGGTTGCCGAATCACAGGCTGATGCTTGTGTGAGTGGTGGTAACACTGGCGCACTGATGGCTTTATCCCGTTTCAGACTCAAGCTTCTTCCCGGTATTGATAGGCCTGCATTGGTTTCAGCTTTGCCTACTGCATCCGGAAATCGCACATGGATGCTTGATTTAGGGGCGAACGTTTCTAGTGACGCAGATTCACTGTTTCAGTTTGCTGTCATGGGCAGTGCATTAGCAGAACAACATTTAGGTCGCGCACCACGTGTCGCTATCTTGAATATCGGTGCAGAAGAAATTAAAGGCAATGACCTTGTAAAACGATGCGCTGAAATGTTGTCTAATACTCAGTCTGTGAACTTCATAGGCTATATTGAAGGTAATCAATTACTTCAAGATGCTGCTGATGTCGTCGTATGTGATGGTTTTGTGGGCAATGTCTGCTTAAAAACGTGCGAAGGTACGGCTCAGCTCTTTATTGATAAGCTAAAAACGCGCATGATGGCTTCAACAATAAAGGGTTGGATAGCCAGAATGCTGTTTTCTGAGCTATTTACTGAATTAAAAACCTTGAACCCCGACCAGTATAACGGCGCAAGTTTGTTAGGATTGCGCGGCATTGTCATTAAAAGTCATGGAAGTGCTGATGTGTCTGCAGTCGTCAACGCGATTGGTGAAGCAGTACACGAGGTCAAACGACAAGTCCCCAGCCGCATTAGCGATCGTTTGGAAGCGGTTTTACTCGAGAGGCATTATTAGTCTTCATGTATAGCAAAATTTTAGGTACTGGCAGCTACTTGCCATCTCAGGTGCGTACTAACGCAGACTTAGAGAAAATGGTAGAGACTAGCGATGAGTGGATCGTTGCTAGAACGGGTATTAAAGAGCGTCGTATTTCAGCGGAAAACGAAACCGTTGCTGATATGGCGTTTTACGCTGCTGAAAATGCCATTGATATGGCAGGTATCGACAAAGAAGAGATTGATTTAATCATCGTTGCGACAACCAGCAGTAGCCACACATTCCCGTCTTCGGCATGTCAGGTACAAGGCAAGCTTGGTATCAAAGGCTGCCCTGCGTTTGATTTGGCTGCAGCGTGTTCTGGTTTTGTCTACGCACTGTCTGTTGCTGATCAACACATCAAGACTGGCATGTGTAAGAACGTTTTGGTAATTGGTGCTGATGCACTGTCAAAAACCTGTGATCCGACTGACCGCTCTACTATCATCCTATTTGGTGATGCAGCAGGCGCGGTGGTTGTAGGCGCAAGCGAAGAGCCAGGTATTTTGTCTACTCATATTTACTCTGATGGTAAATACGGTGAGCTTCTAAGCCTAGAAGTACCAGAGCGCGGCGGTGATGCAGACAAATGGCTGCACATGGCGGGCAACGAAGTATTTAAAGTGGCGGTAACTCAGCTTTCTAAGCTAGTTAAAGACACCTTAGCGGCGAACAATATGGATAAGTCAGAGCTTGATTGGTTAGTTCCACACCAAGCGAACTACCGTATTATCTCGGCAACCGCTAAAAAGCTGACGATGTCGCTTGATCAAGTAGTGATTACTCTTGATAAGCACGGCAACACGTCAGCAGCTACCGTACCAACGGCCCTAGATGAGGCTGTTCGCGACGGGCGAATTAAACGTGGTCAAACGCTTCTACTTGAAGCATTTGGCGGCGGCTTCACTTGGGGTTCTGCGTTAGTTAAATTCTAACCCTAAGCGATAATCAACAAACAAGGCACATAACTTATGTGCCTTATTCAATTTTTTGCTTTGCTTAAAGGAAAATTACAATGAGCAAATTTGCTATCGTATTCCCAGGCCAAGGCTCTCAAGCTATCGGTATGCTTGCTGACCTAGGCGAACAGTATGATGTTGTTAAAAAGACATTTGCTGAAGCTTCAGAAGCACTTGGTTACGATCTATGGGCATTGGTTCAAGATGGTCCTGTAGAAAATCTAAATGAAACTTTTCGCACTCAACCGGCTCTATTAACAGCGTCTGTTGCAATTTGGCGTGTATGGCAAGAGCTTGGCCTAGAGCAACCTGTAAATCTAGCAGGTCACAGCCTAGGTGAATATTCTGCACTTGTATGTGCCGGCGTTATCGACTTTAAAGAAGCGATCAAGCTGGTTGAACTACGTGGTCAACTGATGCAAGAAGCGGTTCCTGCAGGTGTTGGTGCAATGTACGCAATCATCGGTCTAGACGATGAAGCGATTGCTAAAGCGTGTGAAGAAGCTGCGCAAGACGAAGTTGTGTCTCCAGTTAACTTTAACTCTCCTGGCCAAGTTGTTATCGCGGGTAACAAAGCGGCAGTAGAGCGTGCTGGTGCACTTTGTAAAGAAGCGGGCGCTAAGCGTGCACTTCCGCTACCTGTTTCTGTGCCGTCTCACTGTGCACTGATGAAGCCAGCAGCAGACAAGCTAGCGGTGGCTCTAGAAGCTCTAGAGTTCAACACGCCAGCATTGCCTGTTATCAATAACGTTGATGTTATCGCTGAAACAGATCCTGCAAAAATTAAAGACGCACTTGTTCGTCAGCTGTACAGCCCAGTTCGTTGGACTGAAGGCGTACAAGCGATGAATGAGCAAGGCGTTGAGAAGCTACTTGAATTAGGCCCTGGTAAAGTTCTTACTGGTCTAACAAAACGAATCGTAAAAACTATGACAGCTGCTGCAGTTAATGACACTGCATCACTAGAAGCTGCTAAGTAAATAACCACTTAATAGAGAAGTTATGATGAATTTAGAAGGCAAAGTTGCACTAGTTACAGGCGCAAGCCGTGGCATCGGTCGTGCAATCGCTGAACTTTTAGTTGAGCGTGGTGCTAAAGTTATCGGTACTGCGACATCTGAAGGCGGCGCAGCTGCAATCAGCGAGTACCTTGGTGAGAACGGTAAAGGTCTTGCTCTTAATGTAACGGATACTGACTCAATTGCTGCTACACTGAAAACCATCAACGATGAATTCGGTGCGATTGACATTCTAGTTAACAACGCAGGTATCACTCGTGATAACCTACTGATGCGTATGAAAGACGACGAATGGAATGACATCATCGATACTAACCTAACGCCTATCTTCCGCATGTCTAAAGCTGTATTGCGTGGCATGATGAAGAAACGTCAAGGCCGTATCGTAAACGTTGGTTCTGTAGTAGGTACTATGGGTAACGCTGGTCAAGCTAACTACGCAGCTGCAAAAGCAGGCGTAATTGGTTTTACTAAATCAATGGCTCGTGAAGTTGCGTCTCGTGGCGTTACAGTGAACACTGTAGCTCCTGGTTTCATCGAAACTGACATGACTAAAGCGCTAAATGATGACCAACGTGCAGCAACTTTGGCGAATGTACCAGCAGGTCGACTAGGTGACCCTCGCGAAATCGCTGAAGCTGTGGTATTTTTGGCGTCACCTGCGGCAGCTTATATCACAGGTGAAACACTTCACGTCAATGGCGGTATGTACATGGTGTAAATTATGTGCAACATTTGTGCATGATTTAAGTCAAGATCATACGTAATTTCGGTTAAAATCGTGAAAATTGTGGTTTGACCAGAAAAGTTGACCTTGCAACTTTCAATAGATTGAATAAACTACGGAAAACATCGCATAAAGCGAACTCTGTAAAGGAAAAGAAAAAATGAGCAACCTCGAAGAACGCGTAAAGAAAATCATTGTTGAACAGCTAGGTGTAGACGAAGCTGAAGTTAAAAACGAAGCTTCTTTCGTTGATGACCTAGGTGCAGATTCTCTAGACACAGTAGAGCTAGTAATGGCTCTAGAAGAAGAATTTGACACTGAAATCCCAGATGAAGAAGCTGAGAAAATTACTACTGTTCAAGCAGCTATCGATTACGTAACTAGCGCTCAGTAATAATCTCTCCCAGGCGGTCACCTCGACCGCCTGTGTTTTATCTAACTCATCTATCCTCATCTTAAATCACCTCAATCCCCGGAGTGTAAAATCGTGTCCAAGCGTCGTGTAGTTGTCACTGGCATGGGTATGTTGTCACCGGTAGGCAACACTGTAGAATCTTCTTGGAAAGCCCTGCTAGCTGGTCAAAGTGGTATCGTTAATATCGATCATTTTGATGCAACCAATTTCTCAACTCGTTTTGCAGGTCTAGTTAAAGACTTTAACTGCGAAGAGTATATGACTAAAAAAGATGCTCGTAAGATGGACTTGTTCATCCAGTACGGCGTCGCAGCAGGTATTCAAGCTTTAGATGATTCAGCCCTAACTATTACTGAAGAAAACGCTCCACGTGTGGGTGTTGCTATCGGTTCTGGTATTGGTGGTCTTGGTTTGATCGAAGCCGGTCACCAAGCTCTAACTGAAAAAGGCCCTCGTAAGATCAGCCCGTTCTTCGTACCGTCGACGATCGTGAATATGATTGCTGGTCACATGTCTATCATGCGTGGCCTACGCGGTCCAAACATCGCGATTTCTACTGCATGTACGACTGGCCTACATAACATTGGTCACGCGGCTCGTATGATTGCATACGGCGATGCAGACGCAATGCTAGCGGGTGGTGCTGAAAAAGCATCAACTCCACTAGGTATGGGCGGTTTTGGTGCGGCTAAAGCACTTTCTACTCGTAACGATGAGCCTCAAAAAGCTTCTCGTCCATGGGACAAAGGCCGTGATGGCTTCGTTCTTGGCGACGGTGCAGGCATGATGGTTCTTGAAGAGTACGAACATGCGAAAGCTCGTGGCGCTAAGATTTACTGTGAGCTAGTTGGCTTCGGTATGTCGGGTGACGCTTACCACATGACATCTCCAAGTGAAGATGGCTCAGGTGGCGCACTAGCAATGGAAGCGGCTATGCGTGATGCTGGCATTACTGGTGAACAAATCGGTTATGTAAACGCACACGGTACTTCGACTCCTGCTGGTGACGTAGCGGAAGTTAAGGGCATCAAGCGTGCTCTTGGCGAAGCAGGCAGCAAGCAAGTATTGGTTTCTTCTACGAAATCAATGACAGGCCACCTTCTAGGTGCTGCTGGTTCTGCTGAAGCTATCATCACGGCTATGTCTCTGGTTGACCAAATTGTTCCACCAACAATCAACCTAGATGATCCTGAAGAAGGCTTAGATATTGACTTAGTACCTCACACTGCGCGTGAAGTTAGCAACATGGAATATGCTGCATGTAACTCATTCGGTTTCGGTGGTACAAACGGCTGTTTGATCTTCAAAAAGATTTAATCATCTTATTAAAGACGTAAACACTCGTAGATAGTCACAATTAGACTTGTTTTTAAACGGCTTGATGCTTTAGCATTGAGCCGTTTCTTTTTATGGGGAAAAACATGTTTTGGGTTGATGGAGAAAGCCAGCAAACTATCGATATTTTGGATCGCTCGTTTCAGTACGGAGACGGCTGTTTTACGACAATGCTCGTGAGTGATGGTGAGATACAACATCTTCACGATCATCAGCACCGTGTCGACGAGTGCCTTAAAGCGCTACGCATTTCTGCTCTTGATTGGGATGTTGTTAGTCTTTGGCTCGATACTGCGCTTCAACACATCCAACATAACGCTCTTCATGGCACAAAGAGCCTTGATGGTTCAAAGAAGCTCCATAACGCCAACAAGCCTCATAATCAAAAAGCAGGGATCAAGCTGCACGTTAGTCGTGGAGCGGGTGGGCGTGGCTACAGTACCAAGAATATCGCCAAGCCGACAATCACCATCAGTACCTTTGATTACCCAAGCCATTATTCAGCGTGGCAAGACTCCGGTGTTGAACTCGGTATCTGCCATCAAGCGCTAGGTTTGAGCCCACTACTGGCTGGCCATAAGCACAATAATCGCCTTGAGCAGATTTTGATGAAAGATGAAATGGATCAAGCTAATGAAGTGGATGGCGTGGTTCTTGATATATCGGGCAATGTGATTGAAACCACCATGGCCAATCTGTTCTGGCGCAAAGGTCAGTCGATATACACACCTCAACTCACTCAAAGTGGTGTCGCGGGGGTTATGCGTAAGCAAGTGTTAACCGCGCTGAATCAGGCTGAACTTTCCGTTACAATTAGTGACTACTGCTTATCTCAACTCATGCAAGCTGATGAGGTTTTCATGACAAACTCCATTTTAGGGGTTGCCCCAGTTACCCGTATTAGTGATACCCCATTTAACATTGGAACCATTACTCGTAGCCTTCAAGGACAACTAAACTCGTGATCAAAAAGTTTTTTATTTTTATTATCTTGTGCTTAATTGCAGCCGGTGCTGCTGGTTTTTATGTTTACAACCAAGCGCAAGATAACCTGAAACAAGTTATTCAATTAGAAAAACCACAAGTCGTGACTGTTGCTTCAGGTAGCAGCTTTAACCGCGTTCTAGCCCAGTTGATTAACGAGGGGCTGTTTAAGGCTTCTCCTTACGAGAAATTAATCCGTAAGTTACATCCTGAGCTTGTAGACGTAAAAGCGGGTACTTTCCTGCTTGAACCGGGTTTAACCTTAGAGCAAGCGCTACAGGTGCTTGTAGAAGGGAAAGAACACCAGTTTACTATTACCTTTGTTGAAGGCAGTCGTTTTGACGAATGGCTTGTTCAGCTAAAAGACAACGAATTCATTCAACAGACATTGGATGGCGTTTCTGAAAAAGAGATCGCTGAAAAGTTGGGTATTGAAAACGAAAAGCTAGAAGGTCTCTTCTTAGCAGAAACGTATCACTACACCTACGGCACCACTGATTTAGATTTGTTGAAGCGCGCGCATCGAGACCTAATGAGCGTGGTGAATGAAGAGTGGGAAAATCGAGCGGATAAGCTGCCTCTTAAATCGCCATACGAAGCGTTAATTCTTGCATCTATCATTGAGAAAGAGACCGCTGTTGCGTCAGAACGTGAGCGTGTTTCTTCTGTGTTTGTTAACCGTCTAAACAAGCGTATGCGTTTGCAAACTGACCCAACGGTTATCTATGGCATGGGTGACAGCTACGATGGCAACATCCGTAAGAAAGACTTACGCACGCCAACGCCTTACAACACCTATACAATGAGTGGCTTGCCACCGACACCTATCGCTATGGCAGGCAAAGCGTCTATCAACGCGGCGTTGAATCCAGAGAAGAGCAACTACTTGTATTTCGTTGCGAGTGGAACAGGTGGTCACGTATTTTCAAAGAGTTTGACTGAGCATAACCGTGCAGTGCGAGCTTACTTAAAGCAATTAAGAAAAAACAGATAAAGAAATAATTATGAATCAGTCGAAATTTATCGTGGTTGAAGGCCTTGAAGGCGCTGGCAAAAGCACAGCAATCAATGCCATCGTTGAGACATTAAAAGCATCGGGTGTTGAAGATATTGTTAATACTCGCGAGCCGGGTGGTACTGTCTTAGCTGAAAAGATGCGTTCATTGGTTAAAGAAGAGCACGAAGGCGAGAAGCTTCAAGACATGACTGAATTGCTGTTGATGTATGCAGCACGTGTTCAATTAGTCGAGAACGTCATCAAGCCGGCACTCGCCAATGGTCAATGGGTATTGGGTGATCGTCATGATATGTCTTCACAGGCATACCAAGGTGGTGGTCGCCAGATCGCGCGCACGACTATGGAATCACTGAAAGCAACCACGCTAGGCGGCTTTAAACCCGATCTAACGCTATATTTGGACCTAGACCCTAGAGTAGGGCTAGAGCGTGCTAGAGGCCGTGGTGAGCTTGATAGAATTGAAAAGATGGACATCTCATTTTTCGACCGCACGCGTGAGCGCTATCTAGAAATTGCAGAACAAGATGATTCTGTACTTGTGATTAACTCGCAGCAAGAAATTGAGCAAGTAGCCGCTGATATTAAAGTCGCGCTAACTGCTTGGCTCGACAAACAGTAGGTAGTCATGGCTGAAGTGTATTCTTGGCTCACACCGGTATGGAGTGAGTGGAAAAAAAGTCTCGATGCGGAGCGTTTTCCTAACTCTGTGATTGTTAATGCACCGGAAGGGCTCGGCGTTGATGCTTTGATTAGCCAACTTACCGACGCATTGATGTGCACGAACTATGAAAGCGAGTCGTGCGGGTTTTGCCACAGCTGTGAGTTAATGAAGTCGGGCAGTCATCCTGATTTTCATGTGATCTCACCCGAGAAAGAAGGTAAGTCGATCACGGTTGATCAAGTGCGTGCCAGTAACCGCTGGGCTCAAGAGTCTTCTCAGTTAGGTGGTTTGCGCGTTATTTTGCTTAACCCTGCTGAAGCAATGAACGAATCGGCTTCCAACGCACTATTGAAAACTCTGGAAGAGCCATCAAGCAAGTGCATCTTCATTCTGTCTACTCGTAACAGTAATCGCTTAATGCCGACTATTATTAGCCGTTGTCAGCAATTCAATGTGGTTTGTCCGCAGTTAGAGACAGCATCAGCGTGGTTAGATGGTGAAGTGGGCAAAGCGGTACCGCAGTATATTTTAGCACTCAATGACAACGCGCCTTTAAAAGCAAAAGCGATGTTTGAGCAAGGTGGCGTTGAAGCTTCAACAAAAGCGCTCGATGGCTTTGTGAATGTGATAAAAGGCACTCAACCTGACATGCTAAAGTTCTCTACAGAGCTTAGCAAAGACCCTTTGATTCAACTTGGCTGGCTTTGGCATCTATTGTCAGATGTACAGAAGCTGCATTTTGGTTTGGCGAATCAGGCTTTCACTCCGAGTGCGAAAGCATTGTGTGAGGCGATGTCTTATCAAAGTGCTTATGCAGCATCGAATAAACTGCTGACATTGATTGAGCAGTTAAAGCAACACCCTGGGCTCAATACGGAGCTACTCATAATGAATTGGCTGATAGCCACTTGCGAGGAAACATGTTCGTAGATTCCCACTGTCATTTAGACAAACTGGATTACCAAGATTTACACACCAGCGTAGAAGATGTGGTTAACAAGGCGAAGGCTGCTAACGTAGACCAATTGCTTTCTGTCGGTGTGACACTCGATTCGTTTGAAAATATGCTCGAGATGATCTCGCCGTTTGATAACGTTAAAGCCTCTTGTGGCGTTCACCCTCTCGATGTTGAAAGTGATTTCAGCCTAGAGACAATGCGTGAATACGCGAGCAACCCTAAGGTTGTGGCGATTGGAGAGACAGGTTTAGATTATCACTACCAACCAGAGACGGCGGAGCTGCAACAGCTGCGATTTAAGCAGCATGTTGAGTTAGCCGTTGAGCTGAATAAACCTTTGATCATTCACACTCGTAACGCACGTGAAGACACATTAGCTATTTTACGTGATGGCGGAGCTGAGAAGTGTGGTGGTGTGATTCACTGCTTTACCGAAGATCAAGCGTTCGCTGAAGCAGCAATGGAACTAGGTTTCTATATCTCAATTTCAGGCATTGTGACCTTTAAGCAGGCTACAGAACTTAAAGAAGTTGTTAAGAACCTACCGCTAGACAGGTTGCTGATCGAGACAGATTCTCCATATTTGGCGCCCATTCCATATCGTGGGAAGCAGAATCAGCCTGCATATGTCGTCGAAGTGGCGGCCTACATTGGGCAATTAAAAGGTGTGTCGATGAAAGAGGTTGCCGAACAAACGACCAAAAATTACCAAAAACTTTTTTTGCGATAAAAATCTAAGTAAACAAATAAAAGGGAGCGAAAGCTCCCTTTTTGTGTTTTTGATCACTAAAAATACGTTTTTTTTTAATGTTTACGAATTATGTTGAACTTGAGAGCGCTAATTATAACATTTGTAATTTTGTTACTAAAAATAACATTCACTCCTATTTTATTTACTCAGTAAAATAATAGGGCTCTTGAAAAATACTTATATATTTCAATTGATTAAATGCTTGTAAAGGATTGCATTTCTAGATTTGACATGTGATCCAAGACGTGTTTTGAAACTAAATTTCGTAAGTGACTAGAAAGTTAGTTCCCCATCAATATATATTTAGCGGCAGAAAATATAATGCAATACATGGTTACATTTTCGCAGGGTGCTAACATATAGGCTACGGGGGTGTGCCGTTAGAACCCAATATAATTATTTTATCTTTATCAGGAGCATAAACATGTTTAAGAACCTTTTTGCTAGCCTGCAGAAAGTTGGTAAGTCTCTGATGCTTCCAGTATCAGTTTTACCAGTTGCGGGTATTTTGCTAGGTGTCGGTGCAGCAGATCTTCCTTTCATTCCAGAAATCGTTTCAAACTTAATGGAACAAGCTGGTGGTTCAGTATTCGGTCAAATGGCACTACTGTTCGCAGTAGGTGTTGCACTTGGCTTTACTAACAACGATGGTGTAGCGGGTCTAGCTGCTATCGTTGGTTATGGCATCATGACTGCTACACTTGGCGTAATGGCTGGTGTAATGGGCGTTGATAAAATCGATACTGGTGTACTAGGTGGTATCCTAGTCGGTGGTGTTGCTGCTTGGGCATTCAACCGTTTCTTCCGTATTCAACTACCAGAGTACCTTGGCTTCTTCGCTGGTAAGCGTGCTGTGCCAATCATCACAGGTTTCTCTGCGATTGGTCTAGCAATCCTACTATCTGTAGTATGGCCACCAGTTGGCGGCGCTATCTCTGCGTTCTCTGATTGGGCTGCTCACCAAAACCCACAAGTGGCGTTTGGTATCTACGGTATCGTTGAGCGTTCTCTAATTCCATTTGGTCTTCACCACGTTTGGAACGTACCTTTCTTCTTTGAAGCTGGTACTTGTGTAAACGCTGCTGGCGAAACTCAAAACGGTGTTCTTACTTGTTACTTAGTTGCTGATGACGCATCTCGTGCAGCGGGCAATGGCTTCGGTCAGCTAGCTGGTGGTTACATGTTCAAGATGTTCGGTCTACCTGCTGCTGCAATCGCGATTGCACACTCAGCTAAGCCTGAAAACCGCGCTAAAGTAATGGGCATCATGGCTTCTGCTGCGTTGACTTCATTCCTAACGGGTATCACTGAACCAATCGAATTCTCTTTCCTATTCGTTGCTCCAGTACTGTACGCAATCCACGCTCTACTAGCTGGTTCTGCATACGTTCTTGCGAACACTCTAGGTTTTGTACACGGTACATCTTTCTCACACGGTCTAATCGACTTCCTAGTTCTATCTGGCAACGCGTCTAAGATGGGCCTAATGGTTGTATGTGGTATTGCTTACGCTGCAATTTACTACATCGTATTCCGCACTGTGATTAAAGCTCTAGACCTTAAAACTCCAGGCCGTGAAGACGAGACTGAAGAAGAGTCAGTTGCGACTGGTTCTGAACTTGCTGGTGAGCTAGTTGCTGCATTCGGTGGCAAAGCGAACATCACTGGTCTTGACGCTTGTATTACTCGTCTACGTGTTGCAGTAGCTGATACAGCTCTTGTTGACCAAGACAAGCTGAAGAAACTAGGCGCTGCAGGTGTTGTAGTAGTAGCGGGTGGCGTACAAGCTATCTTCGGTACTAAGTCTGACAACCTTAAGACAGACATGGATGAGTGGATCCGTAACAACGGTTAATTCTCTGATTCAATAAATTGAAAGGAGGCCGAAAGGCCTCCTTTTTTGTTTTCTGCTCTATGAAAGATCTATTGTGCTTAATCTCCATTAACTCAGATACTTATCATTCAACTCGATCAGTTGATGGTTGCTCTTAAATTTTTCGTGTCTTTTATCTTTTACCCAGCGATGACACCTTTTGCTGAGATTCCAGTAGACTTCCGTTTTTTAAATACAGTCTGAGAATATTATGAAACATCGTTACTTGATCGGCCTTATGTGCTGCAGCGGAGCCTCGTTTGCTCAAGCTTCTGAAGCTCCAGCTTTGGAAGTGGGACTCGCCATTGACCAAGACCTGAGTGTCGTTGTGGAATTTGATCAGAAATACCGTGCTACGATTGGCAATGACGGCGCTGCCTTTGATTACATTTTGAAGCGTGGTCAGTTCGAGACTGAAGCTCCGTTGAGCTGGTACGTCGGTGCTGGTGCTTGGGCTGAATGGAATGACGACTTTGGCTTACGCTTGCCGTTAGGCGTGAAAGTGAATTTCTACGAAGGTTGGAATGCTTACGCTCAAGTTCACCCTGAACTCGATATGTATAAAGGTGTTGAGTTGCAAGTGGGCGGCGCTTTAGGTGTTACCTATAAGTTCTAACCTGAACTAAAACCGTTTTAATAATGAAAAAACCAGCATTTAGCTGGTTTTTTAGTTTGGGCCGATCTTATATTTTTGCTTCATTGAGCCGCTTAGAAAGTAAAACTCAGTCCGACATTGGCTTGGAATTGGTTCATCCAGTCGGTATCAAAGCGAATGATGCACTCTTGCCCGTTATTTGGGATATTACAAACACCGGAGGTATCGTTGTCGACAACCGTGCCTAACCAACGTACTTGTGTGTTCAACGCTAGTCGGTCACTAAATTTGTACTCTAAGCCACCAAAGATAGAAGTTGAGAATCCATACTTATCTTTTGCCCAGTCTACATCGACGTAAGAAGCACCCAGGCCTAGCCCTAGATAACCCGACAACACAGGCGAAGCAGGGTAGTAGATGCTGCTTTGAAGGTGCAGGTATTGGATGGAGGAGCTTAGGTTAAGCGTTTCTAATTCCGAGCTCTGATTGGAGTAGAAGAAGCCGATGCGTCCTTTTTCAAGTGGCGTTTCAATGGCAAAGGTGTAATTTTCAGAGCCTTTCATGTCATAGGTTTTACCGTCCTGGTCTTCGACACTGCCACCGCCGGTATAACCTACCATAGGTGTAATGATGATCTCCGGCGAAGCATACGCGCTTGAAACGGAGAGAAGCGTAATCAGTGCCATCATATTTGCTTTGTTATTCATGAGTATATCCTTATCCATACACTTACTAATTGTGATGGTTACATCAATATTGTGCGACTAATTTCGACGATTCTTGAAGATACTTCACACACCTGATAGTACTTAAATAGAGACTCGACAAATTAATAATAAGCCAGAGGTGTCTATGGACCATAATCTGAAAAATGCCCTACAAATTACCGTGTTTATCTACATGATCATTCTTTCATTTGGCTTTATTGCGATTGGTAGTTAATACCATCTATTGCGAGGCTGAGTTTTGATACTCAGGGAATAATGAATAATGAATAATGAATAGTGGGACTATAACCAATATTGATACAGCAATAGACTTGGATTATTACGCTAAGTTTATTGCTGGAAAAACAGCACTGGTCGCTCAAGGTGGCGGACAGAGAAGTATTTTTACTTCTGGAGTGCTGGATGCCTTTCTTCTCTCAAATTTTGACCCCTTCGACGAATTTTTTGGTACCTCAGCAGGTGCTCTCAACTTATGTGCTTATCTGTGCCGTGATAAAGGCCTTGGACGTTCTTTTGTTCTCGACCTCACAACCTCACCAGAGTTCTTCAATCTCTTTTCCTATATACGACACAGAAAGAACCTAGGATTAGAATGGGCGCTAGAACAAATCATGGCTTACCCATATAAGCTCGATCTGGATTTAGGGCGACAAACGCTAGGCGATCGCCACTTCTATGCGGCTGTAACGGATTCCAAAGACTTACGAGACCACTACTTCCCATTATTGGGCGAAGATTGGTACAAGGTGATGATTGCGACCTGTGCTATTCCTCGCTTGTACAATGACGAAGTCTTTATTGGTGACAGTGCTTATGTGGACGGTGGTGTATCGGCGTGTATCCCAGTTCAGGAAGCGTGGCGAAGACAAGCCCGTTCTATTGTGGTGATTCGTACCGAGCCAGTGGTGGAGGAAGGCAATAACCATTTGGTTGAAGCTCCAGTCAAGGGATCTTCAGTCAAAGCGCCTAAACCAATCTCTGCCGAAGAACTGGAATGGTTCCGCGAATCTTTTGACAGTGTTCAAGGTCATTGGCAACAGAAAGTGGAACAGTGGAAAACCGACTGGACCTCTTTCTTCCAACAACAAATTATGCGCTCAAAAGAGCAGAAGCGTGACCGTGGGCATTTAGACCTGCTGAACGGTGGTCGCTGGCTATTTGGTGCAGATGATATTTATCGCTTAAGTCATTTAATCGGAGATAAGTTTGATTCAGGGTTGGCTGACATGCTGATGGTGCATTATCAGACCTACTCATTGACTCAGGATTTTTTGAATTCGCCACCAGACGACGCGTTTGTGGTTCAGATAGCACCTAGTCAAACGCTTAAATCGAGCTCATTAATGAGTCATAAAGATGATTTACTGCATGATTACGAATTGGGTTTAGAAGCCGGTTACCGATTTGTGGAGACCTATACCTCAACGGAAAACGCTCGCAACTCGCATATGCCACAGTTAGCCACCATTGCTGCGGGTAACTAATTCCCGAAGTTGATGAGCTAGCATGCTGTGAGCTCGTTATGCTGTTTAAGCAGATTTTAGTGAGTCGTGTTCTGAAATGAAAAAGGGTTATTGAACTTGGTTCGATAACCCTTTTAAGTTTTTGAGATTAGGCGAATCGTTTCGCCTTAAGGTCAAATATTAGGTGACAGGCAAGATTCTCATACAGTTGGTTGACCCTGCTACATCCATAATGTCGCCTTGAGTGACGATCACTAGGTCACCAAACTTAAGGTGTCCTTTCTCTTTCAAGCAAGTGAGTGTAGATAGTGCAATGTCAAAGCTGTCTTCGGCTTCTGTCTCGAAGTAGATTGGTGTCACACCTCGGTATAAGGTACAGCGATTAAGCGTTCCTTCGTTACGAGACAGCGCGTAGATCGGCATGTCGGCACTCAGGCGAGACATCATCAGTGCGGTGCGGCCTGACTCGGTGAGAGTGACAACGCCTTTAATGCCTTCCATATGGTTTGCAGAGTAGATGGTCGCCATCGAAACGGTTTCTTCGGCAGTAACAAAGGTGCGGTCAATACGGTAATTGGATTGGTTATTAATGCCTGCCATTTTTTCCGCACCAATACAGACTTCAGCCATCGATTTTACGGTCTCGACTGGGTAGTCACCAGCTGCAGTTTCACCAGACAGCATCACAGCATCGGTGCCATCGAGTACGGCGTTGGCAACATCCATAACTTCGGCACGGGTTGGCATTGGCGCAGAAATCATTGATTCCATCATCTGAGTTGCGGTGATGACAGTTCGGTTAAGCGCTCTGGCACGGCGTATAAGCTGTTTTTGTACTCCGACTAACTCAGGGTCGCCAATTTCCACTCCGAGGTCACCACGAGCCACCATGACCACATCTGAGGCCATTATGATGTCATCCATGTTCTCAACTGTAGCTACTGTCTCTGCTCGCTCCACTTTTGCGACGAGGTGAGCTTCTAAGCCGGCTTCTCGTGCAAGCTGACGAGCATAGTGCATGTCTTCACCATTACGAGGGAAAGACACCGCTAGGTAATCCACTTTGATTTGTGCGGCGGTGACGATGT
The DNA here is from genome assembly GCF_041473705.1 of Vibrio sp. 10N.222.55.B11. Taxonomy (NCBI): domain Bacteria; kingdom Pseudomonadati; phylum Pseudomonadota; class Gammaproteobacteria; order Vibrionales; family Vibrionaceae; genus Vibrio; species Vibrio sp. 10N.222.55.B11. The sequence goes on along the minus strand of NZ_JBFRST010000004.1, from coordinate 36,247 downwards.
CGCGCTTGTCTTTTTCTGTTAGCGCTTCTGCGGAAAGGCCACCCCCTTTTTTGTTGATGCCTTTGTTATTTGAGAGTGGGCCGCCAATGATGACTTCGGTATGAACGCGACAGCCTTCCACTTTGGTTACTTTGAGTTGAACACGACCATCGTCAAGCAACAGTATATCGCCGGCGGATACGTCGTTAGGCAGTTCTTTGTAATCAAGGCCAACGGCTTCTTGATTGCCTTCACCTAAACCTAGGCTGCTATCGAGAGTGAACAGGTCGCCTACGGCAAGTTGGATTTTGCCATCTTTGAATGTCGACACACGAATCTTGGGACCTTGTAAGTCTCCGAGAATGGCGATTTGAGTACCGTGTCTTTTTGCTATTGCTCTGACTTTTTCTGCGCGTTGTATATGGTCGTCGCTGGTGCCGTGAGAGAAGTTCATACGAACAATATTGGCACCGGCTTTGATGATCTCTTCAAGCACGTTACCTTTATCAGTAGAAGGGCCTAGCGTTGTGACGATTTTCGTTTTTCTTAATTCGGCTGTCATGAATACTCCTAGAGTGAGGCCAAGTAATCTTTTAAAAGACTGAATTAAGTATATGCATTAATTGATAATTTATTGGGAGCTAGGAGGATATTTCTTGATTTGCCTTTAATTATTGAATTCAGGGCTCAAACGCGATGTTTTATTCTGAAAATTAAGTCGCAAATTATCGATGTGGGTGTTAATTTTCCTCGAACTATTTGACTCGATACACAAAGATTCATGTATATACGTGATACTGGTCACGGCGATATACCAAGTGACTTCACAATTACTTCGCAAAGTAAAAAAATTACCTCGTTGATGATTTCTGGAGCGTAAAATGTACATGGCTCAACCGGGCCATATTGATCATATCAAACAGGTCAATGCTGGTCGTGTATATAAACTAATTGACCTTAAAGGTCCTATTTCTCGTATCGATCTGTCCAAGCAAAGTGAGTTGGCTCCGGCGAGTATTACTAAAATTACCCGTGAACTCATTGAAGCTCACCTTATTCACGAAACGACGGTTCAAGAAGCCACGACTCGTGGGCGTCCTGCTGTCGGTCTGCAAACCAATAACGAAGGTTGGCAATTTTTGTCGATGCGTCTTGGTCGCGGATACTTGACGATCGCGCTCCATGAATTGGGCGGCGACGTGCTTATCGATACCAAGATTGATATCCATGAACGTGATCAAGACGATGTGCTTGCGCGTCTTCTCCATGAAATCGATGAGTTCTTCCAAACCTATGCCGAGCAACTCGACAGGGTGACGAGTATCGCTATCACACTGCCAGGTCTGGTGAATTCAGAGCAAGGTATTGTGTTGCAGATGCCGCACTATAACGTTGAAAACTTAGCGTTGGGGCCGGAGATCTACAAAGAAACCGGTTTGCCAGTTTTTATTGCCAATGATACCCGAGCGTGGGCATTAGCAGAAAAGCTGTTTGGTAACTCACAAGACAACGACAACTCTGTTCTTATCTCGATTCACCACGGTTTAGGTGCCGGGATCATTCTTGATGGTCGCGTTCTGCAAGGACGTCACGGTAACATCGGTGAGTTGGGGCATATCCAGATCGACAAGGAAGGCAAGCTTTGCCACTGTGGTAATCGAGGCTGTTTAGAAACGGTGGCGAGTTCTCAGGCAATCCGTGAGCAAGTCAAAGAGCGATTGGTAAATGGTGAAGAATCAACGCTAACGGTGTTTGAAGACGTCACTATTGAACAGATCTGTGCTGCCGCTGCTAATGGGGATCCGCTGGCTGTCGAAGTGATTGAACAGTTAGGCCGTTATCTAGGTTCTGCGATTGCGATTGTGATTAACCTGTTCAACCCAGAGAAAATCTTGGTGGGTGGTGTTATCAATCAGGCGAAGAGCGTGTTATACCCGGCGATTCAAAAGTGTATCGAAGAGCAGAGTCTATCGGTTTACCATAAAGACTTAGAGCTGGTGGAATCTCGTTTTTATAAGCAGGCAACCATGCCAGGTGCTGCGCTCATCAAGCAGGCCTTATACGATGGCCAACTGTTAATGAAAGTTATTGAAGGTTAACCCCTTTTTCTCGTCTTGTAGCCTTACCTTGAACCTTTCCATGTACTTAAGCTTTGTATAACATCATTTGTTGTACTTAGTTTAAGCATTCTGTGCATTGGCGCTTTGCTTTAACCTATTGAAGTAGGCTATTGTAGCCACAGTTATTATTTGTCACTAAGGTGTTGTATGTCTGGCGTTTTAAATTCGGTTGATCAGAGAACCAAACTGGTCGGTGAAAACCGTCTGGAACTCTTGTTATTCAGCTTAAATAGTCGTCAACTATTTGCGATTAACGTATTTAAAGTGAAAGAAGTCCTCAAAGTGCCAGTACTCACTCGCTTACCGGGCTCTCATCATCATATTACGGGTGTTGCGTCTTTACGTGGTGAATCGGTGCCTGTTATCGATTTACGCAGTGCCATTGGCTTTCCGCCATCTCGTGCGGAGTCTCAAGAGAGCAACCTGATTATTACGGAATACAACCGAACCGTACAAGGTTTCTTGGTTGGGCAAGTTCGTAATATCGTGAACACGACATGGACAGAAATCCAGCCGCCGCCAAAGACAACAGGCCGTGCAAACTACCTAACCGCTATTACGCATATTCAAGAAGAAGAGCAGCACAAGATCGTCGAGATCATCGATGTTGAGAAAGTGTTGGCTGAGATCATTGATTACGATGTCTCGATCTCTGAAGGCGTTTTAGATGAACAATTAGCTCAGGAGATGATAGGACGCAATGTGCTTATCGTTGATGACTCTTCAACAGCGCGTAACCAAATTAAAGGCACCTTGTCGCAGTTGGGTTTGAACATTATTGAGTGTTGTGATGGCTTAGAAGCACTGACCTTACTTAAGGGCTGGTGTGATGAAGGCAAAGACATCAATCAAGAAATATTGTTGATGATCACCGATGCTGAAATGCCTGAAATGGACGGCTACAAGCTGACACACGAAGTACGTACTGACCCAAGAATGCATGACCTATTCATCACGCTAAATACTTCATTAAGTGGAAGTTTTAATGAAGCTATGGTTGAGAAAGTAGGGTGTAACCGCTTTATTTCTAAGTTCCAGCCAGACCTCTTGGTTGAAGTGACTCAAGAGCGAATGCGTCAGATTTTATAATTAATGCTGCTGTACGGTTTGTTTTGAGTGACCTTATAGAAAACGCTGCTAATATTCACGCAGCATATTTTTCTTAACGAAATATGCTCAACTACTAGCGTAATTTTTCACACACAATCTAAGGTAGTTCCTCTTAATGATATGGTTAACGTCTAAAGTCGTCATGACTTTGAGCTTATTACTGTATAGGGAATTTAAGAAAAGACGTACGGAAGCTGAAGTTGAGTCATAACTCAACAACTGGAATTGAAGGGAAGCGGATGCTTCCCTTTTTCGTTTTTCTTTCTCTCTTTTCTTTAGCCAATGATCGATTGAGAACAGTTGGTACTTCGCTAATGAAAATCCCGAGATTTGGTTTTCAAGCCAACAATTTCATCGGTAATATCGATAAGTTTTCCCGCGATAACATGCACGACTTCACCTTCTTTTTCTAATATCCCTTGTACTTTTAACGCCTTGGCTGTGAGATAAGCTTGCTGTTGAGCGCGTGCGGTTGCTCCCCATACCACGACATTAATATTACCAGAGCTATCTTCTAGCGTGACAAAGGTGACACCTGCCGCGGTGCCGGGAGATTGTTTTCCTGTGACTAATCCGACAACGGTGACCATAGATTTGTGTCTTTGTTGTATTAAATCTTTCATGTGTGTGAATCGACCTAATCGTCCTGCTTCTTCGAGCAAAGTGATGGGGTGCTTGTTCAATGAAATTCCGACACTGGTGAAGTCTTCGAGTAGATCTTGCATCTCATTGGGCTTGTGCAGTACATGTTCGTCATGTCCTGCCTCAGCATCGTCATAGGCTTGGCTAAACAGAGGTAAATCCGACGCCGAGTCCATGATCGCCCAGCGAGTCTGGAAGCGGTCTCCAGAAACGTTATGTAGCGCATTGGCCGATGCCAGTAGCTCGATATCTTTCTTATTCATCGATAACTGTTTCACCTGACTAGGGTGGCGATAACCGGATGGTGGACGATTGGCGAGCACGCTTTGAATTCCATGCTCGCTGAATCCTTTGATTTGTCGCAGCCCTAAGCGAATCGCTAGACCATTCTGATGAGGGGCAACCGTGTGGTCGTTTTGAGAAGCGTTCACACATACCGGAAGTATCACCACATTGTGTCGTTGTGCGTCTTGTACTAACTGTGAAGGGCTATAAAACCCCATCGGTTGGCTATTCAACAGAGAAGCGTAGAAGCACTCTGGGTAGTAGCATTTCAACCAAGCGGAGCAATACGCTAACACCGCAAACGAAGCGGAGTGGCTTTCAGGAAAACCGTACTCGCCAAAGCCGCATATCTGTTTAAAGATCTGCTCAGCAAACTCTGTCTCATAGCCGCGCTTTTGCATTCCTTCGATGAGTTTGTTTTTAAACTTAAAGACGTTGCCATTTTTCTTCCAAGCGGCCATTGCCCGTCTGAGTTGATCTGCTTCTCCGCCTGTGAACCCTGCAGCGACCATCGCGAGTTTGATCACTTGCTCTTGGAATATCGGTACACCTAAGGTGCGCGACAGTACTGATTCCACGTCTTTAGATGGATAACTGATTAGCTCAATGCCATCTCGACGCTTGAGAAACGGATGCACCATATCACCCTGAATAGGACCTGGGCGTACGATAGCGATTTGAATCACCAAGTCGTAATAAGTCTTCGGTTTAAGCCTTGGCAGCATGCTCATTTGTGCGCGTGACTCAATTTGGAATATCCCGACTGTGTCTGCTCGCTGAATCATGCCGTAAACCTGAGGATCGTCCTTAAGGCGAGTGATCTCAGCAATGGTCAGTGATCGCCCGTGAATACGTTTGATCAGGTCGAAACATTTACGAATCGCAGAGAGCATACCCAACGCGAGCACATCAACTTTCAGCAAGCCTAAGGTTTCTAGATCATCCTTATCCCATTGGATAATGGTTCGATCGTGCATCGCTGCATTTTCGACGGGAACCAGCTCATACAAAGGCCCTGAGGATATGACAAAGCCACCGACATGTTGAGATAAGTGACGTGGGAAGCCGATAATCTCATTAACCAAGTGGATAAACTGCTGCCCCTTCAAAGAATCAGGTTGTAGCCCTAATTGAGTGAGCTGAGCCTGCCAACCTAAGCTTTTGTCCCTGCGATTGGTGTTCTTGATGAAGTAGTCGAGCTGAGTTTCTTGTAGCCCTAATGCTTTCCCCACATCTCTCACCGCACTTTTGAAGCGATAAGAGATGACTGTTGCAGCAAGTGCAGCCCGTTCTCTACCGTATTTTTTATAGATGTATTGGATGACTTCTTCACGACGTTCGTGTTCAAAATCGACATCAATATCAGGCGGCTCATCGCGCTCTTTACTGATGAAACGCTCAAACAGCACCGAGATCTGTCTTGGGTCGACAGAGGTGATTTCTAAGCAGTAACAGACCACGGAATTGGCCGCTGAACCTCGACCTTGGTAAAGAATGCCTTGGCTTTTGGCAAACATCACGATGTCATGAATGGTGAGAAAAAAGAAAGGGTAGTCAAGCTCGTCAATTAATCCCAATTCTTTATCTATGATTTGTTGGATGTCGTTAGGTACACCTTGTGGGAAGCGAGTCTGTTTTCCTTTTTCGACCAACATGCACAGATAACTCATGGGTGTCTCCCCTTGAGGAATCAGCTCACTGGGATATTCGTATCGCAAGCTATTTAAATCAAATTCACACAGCTCAGCGATACGGTTGCTCTCTTCTAGCCACTCCGCTTTGAAGATATGAGAGAGCTTATTGATACTCCGTAAACAGCGCTCGGCATTAGCGAGTAAGTGACTGCCCACTTCGGTAATGGGTTTTTGATATTTAATCGCAGTGAGTGAGTGCTGCAAGGGTAAGCGATTCGCATTGTGCATCAACACACCACCACAAGCTGTAATCGGCAGTTGGTGATGTTGTGACAGCTCAACGCAGTAATCTGTGTACTGCTGGTCGGTTTGCTTTAGGTGTCTTTGTAAGCCGATCCACAACCGACCTGAATGATGCTGGGAGAGCCATTGCCCCCAGTGTGCGTCTTCATTTTTCTGTTGAGGAAGCCAAAGAATAAAGCAGTGCTTAGCCGACATGATATCCCACTCAGAGAGCTGATAATGTCCCTTGCTGCTACGACGTCTCGCGTTGGTAATAATACGGCACAGCTCGGCGTAGGCTTGTCTGTTTGGGCATATCAAGACCACTTGGCACTCTTCATTTAGCCAAAACATGCTCCCGACAATTTGCTTGAGTGACAGTTTATGTTGCTTGATTGCAGAGTGAACCTTAACGATGCCCGCGACTGAGCACTCATCAGTAACCGCGAGTGCTTTGTAACGTAAGAAGTCGGCCTGTAAAACAAGCTCTTCCGCATGCGAAGCTCCCTCTAGAAAGGAGTAATTACTTTGACAGAAAAGCTCTGAGTATTGCTGAGACATAACGTAATCTCACTTAACCATTGCGAGTGAACATGATTGAAAAGGGACGCTGAAATTGAATAAGTAGAACGGAGGAGCTAACAAAGTTTCTTGCTGACTTACGTTCTTACCGACTAGCTAAATAAGCCGTGCAAAAACCACTGTTTATCTGGCGTTTTAAATATCCAGAGCCACCGACCGTTTTCGCTGTGAGCAATAAAGTAGTCACGAATGACCTTCTCTCCGTCCCACCAGCCAGACACAATGCGCTCTGGGCCTTGAGATAAGGTGACGCTTTCGGTTAAGGCTTCGGGCTCTGGCAGTAAAATACTGGGCCTGAGCCGCTGTTGAACGACGCTGAGAGCTGTGGTTTGTTGCTCGCTCCTTGAGGGCGCTTGCCTTTTTGTCACAGACTTACTCAGTGTTGGGAGCGAATACTGATTGGCCTTTTCTGGCCTTGGGTCGTGCTGTATTTTTGGTGTTTGAATACAGGCTTGTCCAAGCTTTGCTTGCAGTAGTGAGAGCAAATCTAACGCGGCAAGTGTTCCGGTATTACCATCAAAAAGATCATGGTAGGCCATTTGGGGTTCTCCATGACGAACCAAGCTGAGGGTCAGTCCTTGAACCGGTGCGGTGAGCTTGAGTGACTCTAAGGTGAGATGAGTAAGGTTCGCCCATTTTTCAGCAAGGTAATCACCTTGTGCCGAATAAAAAGAGACAGGGTGATCGTCTTTATCTCTTAGGTGTAAAGTCAGAGTTAACTCGAAAGCCACTCGATCGCGTAGCTTCAAAAAACATTCGAGTTGATTCAGTAATTTCAGCAACGGCTTTTCGATAAATAGGATGTTTTCAATATCAAACAATAGCTCCAAATATTGCTGGAAATTCTCTGGTGGATGATAGAAATCAATCGGGTGCTTGAACTGGCCGTTAAGGCGACCGACATAATTCACCAAGTCGATATCAAAGCGGCGTGCGACCTCTTGCAAAGGCAGCTTTAATAAGTCTTCAACGGTATTGATACCGACACGGTTCAGGCGTTCCACTTGCTTGGTCGGTAGCTCACTGGAAATTAATGCTTGTTGATTGACCCAAGTTTTCATCTGCTCAATATTGTTTGTTGCTTGGTTGATCGCTTGCTTACCCAAAAGGATCGCAGAAAGCGGCGAATAACCCGTCGCAAAGTTGAACTGAATATTGAGCGTTTCTAAATGGCTTTTGAGTTCATGCCAATAGTTATCTAGCCCGTCGTAAAGTGACAGCATGTTAGAGGCTTTAATCAACAAACCATTAGGTGGCAATAACGCCATGTCGGAAGTGACCAGATACGCCCATTGAGCGATCTCTTTAAGCTTACTTTTCTCCAGTTCAATACTGTAAGGGTGGACGTGTAAGTTGTGGCACAAAGCTGCTGCAGACCCTAAGCCCATACCAAGCGAAATTCCCGATTGCAGCGCAGCTGGGTTTGCTTGCAGTACATGGTGATCTTTTTCATCCACGATGATAATAGGTTGTTCGCGTGAGTCTTCGCTCGAACCCAATTCATTAGAGTTAAACAAGGTATCCAACTGCAGAGATGGAAAGTGCAGATAAAGCCACAACATACGTTAGCCTTGCTTCGCAATAGGAAAAGCCAGCACAGTGTTACCAGACAAAGCGTGGTCTGAATTGTCTTCATAAACGACTTTCTCTGTGAGTAACGGCCAGTAGTGTGTCATGTCTAGAATAAAGCTGCCATACGACCAGCTGCCTTTTCTCTTAGTCACTTCAACCTTTAATCCCTGCGCGTGAGAAGAGAGTTTCATGCTTAAGGAAACGGGCAGGGATAATTGATTATGGCTGGTGGCTTTAAAGTGAAACTGCAGGCACTTACCGGTTTCACTGGCTGCTTGTAGGCGCTTTGTTTGGTGTATTTCTAGATCGGCTCCCCATAGCAATACAGAGTGACAAGCGCCGCTTTTGAGGCACTGCTCAGCTGCCCACAACGCATCGAGATCGCGTTGAGGCTGGATAACGAGAATGTTTTCTAATTCAATGCCTTGGCTGTTAAAAAACTCAGCACAGATCTTCCCTGGCGGGTGAATGAATATGGCCAGTTTTTGCGAGTTTTGTTGAGATAAATAGGGCGTCAGTAGGCGAAGCTCGCCGATCCCTTGTTGTGATTCAACTTCAATAACGCCGTGCGTCGGGAAGCCGCCATCAAGCTGTTTATCCAGTTGAGGATAGCCTGTTGAAGTGGTACTTCCTTGCGTTGTTGATTGTAACCCTTTCCAGATTAGCTGGCGGTCTTGTAAGTTTTTTATTAGTTCATGCATAATTAAATACCTGTATATCTATACAGTATATTTAACAATGAAAAAGATGCAAAGAGAAATGATGAAAATTAGCGGCAGTAAGTATTAGATGGTTGATTTAGATACAAAAAAGTCGCTATGGAAGCGACTTTTTACTGTTGGTTAATGATATCAGTTACTTAGGTTGAGCATCGATACATTGGCCATTAATATCTGTCACGCTTGGGTTCATTAAATGTAGGTACAGTGGGATGATGTCGAGTGGCGTTTTTAGCTTATTCGCATCTTCTCCTGGGTACGCTTTTGCACGCATACGTGTTTGAGTGCCGCCTGGATTGATTGCGTTAACACGGATGTTCGTGTCTTCAAGCTCGTCCGCTAGGATCTGCATCATACCTTCGGTAGCAAACTTAGAAATTGCGTAAGTGCCCCAGAATGCACGGCCAGAGTGACCAACCGTTGAAGAGGTAAATACGATACGACCTGCTTCTGCTTTTTTAAGTGCAGGTAGCAGAGCTTGAGTCATCAAGAACTCAGACTTCACATTGATCTGCATAACATCATCAAAGGTTTCTTCATCAATCTGCTCAAACGGGCTCAGAGTGCCAAGAACGCCAGCATTATGAAGTAGGCCGTCTAAACGACCGAACTGTGATTGAATGGTTTCAGCCATATCAACGTAGTTCTGCTTTGTCGCACCTTTTAAATCCAATGGGATAATTGCAGGCTGCGGGTAACCAGCGCTTTCGATTTCATCGTAAATGAATTCTAGGTTTTTAACATTGCGGCCTAACAGAATGACAGTTGCGCCATGTTGAGCGAAGCTTAGTGCAGCTTGGCGACCAATGCCAGCACCGGCACCTGTAACCAAAATTACTTTATCTTTGAGGGCATCTGTAGAGATTGGGTAATCCACTGTGCTTATCCTTCTTTCTTTTATTATGTTCGTCATTCCATTGATGTTTAATCACACAGATAACCGCAGGAATGATGAGAAATTCTTGGTAATCGTGACAAGATGGTTACAATACACTAATTCATACAATAGGGGATATGACATTGGAATTTTTGTTGGACTACGGCTTGTTTTTAGCCAAGATTGCGACCGTTGTAATCGCCATCATTGCAATTTTAGTCATTGCTAAATCTGTGGGTGGAAAATCAAGCGCGATTAAAGGTGAGCTGGAAATCACGAACCTATCTGAACACCATAAACAGACGATTGAACAATTAGAGCACCATCTACACGATGATGCTTTCATCAAAGCCCGTGATAAAGCAGAAAAGAAAGCGGAAAAAGAGAAAGTAAAATCACGCGGTAAAGAAGTGAAGAAAGCAGCGAAAGAGGGTGAGCTTGATAGCAAGCGTGAACCACATCTATTCGTTCTTGATTTTAACGGCAGCATTGATGCGAAAGAAGTGGCTTCATTGCGTGAAGAGGTAACGGCGGTTCTGGCTGTGGCTCGTGAAGGCGATGAAGTCTTACTTAAGCTTGAATCTGGCGGTGGCATGGTTCATGGCTATGGTCTGGCGTCTTCTCAACTTGATCGTATCAAAGCGGCTGGCCTGCCTTTGATTATCTCGGTAGACAAAGTAGCAGCAAGCGGTGGTTACATGATGGCATGTATCGCAGACAAAATCGTATCAGCACCTTTTGCTATCGTTGGTTCTATTGGCGTGATTGCTCAACTACCAAACTTCAATAAACTGCTTAAAAAGCACGACATTGAGTTTGAACAGCTAACTGCGGGTGAGTACAAGCGCACACTGACTATGTTTGGTGAGAACAGCGATAAAGCACGTGAGAAGTTCAAAGAAGAGCTAGAAGAGACACACGGCTTATTCAAAGACTTCATTCGTGACCATCGTCCAGCGCTAGACCTTGATAAGGTTGCAACGGGTGAGCACTGGTTTGGTACACAAGCACATGAACTTGGGCTGGTGGATGAGATCCGTACTTCTGATGACTTAGTTGTTGAAGCATGCAAAGACAAGACGGTTCTAGCGATTCACTATGTACAGAAGAAAAAGCTGTCAGACAAGCTAGCTGGCGTGGCAGGTAAATCTGCAGACAGCGTGCTGATGAAGCTGATTGAACGCGGTCAAAAGCCGATTGTTTAAGCTTATTTAGTTCGAGCCTTAAAAAGAAAGCGCATAAGTCATCAGACTTATGCGCTTTTTTATTGCTCCACTTCCGAGCGGGTGACCACTATGTTGTAGGGGGAGCGGAGTTTTATACCCATAATCTACTTACTATGATGGGTATTAAATCTTGGCTCCATAATCATTACGTTTTGGACAAGTAGTCAGAATCTCTCTATGACCCGTATCTTTGAGCTCTTCCAAAATCACATCAAAGCCCCACAAGCGATAGAGATGCTTCATCACTTCGTCGTAGCCTTTATCAAGCGGGATGCGGTCGTGAGGCACATATTGCAGTGTCATTGAGCGGTCACCACGAACATCGACATTAAACACCTGAATGTTTGGTTCAAGGTTACTTAGGTTGTATTGCGCCGCAAGCTTCTCACGAATCAGGCGATAGCCCGGATCATCATGAATAGCACTCACCTCAATGGTATTTTTACGGTCGTCGTCGAGTACAGAGAACAGCTTAAAGTCTCGAATGATTTTTGGAGAAAGGTATTGGCTGATGAAACTTTCATCTTTGAAGTTGTGCATCGCAAAGTGCACCGCTTCTAACCAATCACTTCCGGCTAACTCAGGGAACCACTCTCTATCTTCATCGGTTGGCTCTTCACAGATGCGTCGGATGTCTCTAAACATCGCAAAGCCAAGCGCATAAGGGTTTATCCCGCTGAAATAAGGACTGTTGTAGGCAGGTTGTGCGACGACACTGGTATGGCTGTGTAGGAATTCTAAGATGAACTTATCACTCACCAAGCCTTCGTCGTAAAGGTGGTTAAGAATGGTGTAATGCCAGAAGGTTGCCCAGCCTTCGTTCATCACTTGAGTTTGTTTTTGAGGGTAGAAGTATTGGCTCACTTTGCGAACGATGCGAACACACTCTCGTTGCCAAGGTTCAAGCAGTGGTGCGTTCTTCTCGATAAAGTAGAGAATGTTTTCTTGAGGCTCGCTAGGAAAGCGGATCTTGGTCTCTTCTTCCTTACTTTTATTTTGAGGAACGGTTCGCCATAGCTCATTCACTTGAGATTGCAGATAAGCTTCGCGTTCTTCTTGTCTTGCTGTCTCTTCTGCAATGGAAATCTTCTCAGGGCGTTTGTATCGGTCTACGCCGTAATTCATCAGTGCGTGACAAGAATCAAGGAGCTGCTCGACTTCAGCAACACCATATTTCTCTTCACAACCACTGATGTACTTCTTAGCAAACAACAAGTAATCGATGATGGAACTGGCATCGGTCCATGTTTGGAACAGGTAGTTGCCTTTAAAGAAAGAGTTGTGGCCATAACAAGCGTGAGCCATTACCAGCGCCTGCATTGTGACCGTGTTCTCTTCCATCAGGTAAGCGATACACGGATCGGAGTTGATTACGATTTCGTATGCCAAGCCCATTTGGCCATGCTTGTAGTTTTGCTCGGTTTGAATGAATTTCTTACCAAAAGACCAGTGGTTGTAATTGATAGGCATACCAATGCTCGAGTAGGCATCCATCATCTGTTCTGAAGTAATCACTTCAATCTGGTTTGGGTAAGTATCTAAACGGTAATGCTGCGCAACACGTTTGATTTCTACGTGGTATTTCTCCAAGAGGTTGAACGTCCAATCTGGACCATCAGGCAGCATCTTGTCGTTTTTCTTTTTTGCAGCTTTGTTTTTCTCTGCAACGTTTGATTTCGCTGTCATGGCAAACTCCCTTACGCTGTCTCTTTCTGGAACAGTTCTCTAAACACAGGAAAAATATCATCCACCGTTTTAATGTTTTTCATGGCGAAGTTGTCAAAGCTTGCTTCTAACTTCTCATACTCGTGCCAAAGCGTTTGGTGAGAGCGGCGTGTAATTTCGATATAAGAGTAATACTGACAAGTTGGCAGAAGCGTATTGACCAACAGCTCTTTACAACGAGGCGAGTCGTCAGCCCAGTTATCACCATCAGATGCTTGTGCCGCATAGATATTCCACTCATTAGCTGGGTAACGGTCTGCGACAATTTCTTTCATTAATTTCAGTGCGCTAGAAACGATGGTGCCGCCCGTCTCTTGTGAGTAGAAGAACTCATGTTCGTCGACTTCTTTCGCTTGAGTATGGTGACGAATAAACACCACATCGACGTTTTCGTAGGTACGATTGAGGAACAAATAAAGCAGTACGTAGAAACGTTTTGCGATGTCTTTAGTCGCTTGGTCCATTGAGCCGGACACATCCATCAAGCAGAACATGACCGCTTGGCTAGATGGAATAGGGCGCTTCTCATAGTTTTTAAAACGTAAGTCGAAGGTGTCAATGAATGGCACGTTTTCAATTTTTTTGCGTAGCTCGGCAATCTCTTCTTTTAAGCGACTCTCTTCAAAGGGTTGTGCCGGTTCCGTCATTTTAACTTGGTCAAGTTGTTCCATCAGTAGGTTAAGCTCGCGCTTTTTACCTGCTGTCATCGCGGTTCTACGAGCTAGAGATTGCTGCAGTGAACGAACAATAGCGATGTTGGATGGAATCCCCGCACTCTGATAACCAGAGCGGTGGGTTTTCCATTCGGTGATTTTGTTGACCTGATTCTTCTCTAAATTAGGTAGAGCTAAATCTTCAAAGAGAATATCAAGATACTCATCTTTTGAAATTTGGAAGGTAAATTCATCTTGGCCTTCGCCATCAGGACTTGCGTCGCCTTGGCCTGAGCCACCACCTTGACCACCACCTTTAGGGCGTTCGATTTTATCGCCAGTGATGAACTGATCATTACCTGGGTGAACGCGCTCTCTAACGCCGCCTTGACCTTGGTGAAAGTTCGGCTCTTTGATGTCTTTATGGGGAATAGTGACGTCTTCACCTGTTTCTGTATTGGTGATTGAGCGTCGGTTAACTGCATCGGCCACAGATTCTTTGATTTGCTCTTTATGGCGTCGTAAGAAACGCTGTCTATTCACAGCACTCTTATTTTTGCCATTGAGCCTCCGATCGATAAATTGTGCCATAAGAACTCCCTCTCAGCTGATGTCGCGATCCTACTTTTTATTTGGGTATAAGAGTTATTGATTTACTAAGGTATAAAAGTTATTGGTTTATACGAGCTGCTCAGTTGAGCAGCTCAATACCGTTTAGTTATGAGGATTTACGAACTCTTAGGTACCACTCAGATAGCAGTCTCACTTGCTTCTCGGTGTAGCCTTTTTCCATCATACGAGCAACGAAGTCGTCATGTTTTTTCTGATCATCCGTTGAGGTCTTAGCATTGAACGAAATAACAGGAAGTAGCTCTTCTGTGTTAGAGAACATTTTCTTCTCAATCACAGTGCGCAGTTTCTCGTAGCTCGTCCACACTGGGTTTTGACCGTTATTGTTGGCTTTGGCACGAAGCACAAAGTTCACAATCTCATTTCGGAAGTCTTTAGGGTTACTGATACCGGCTGTCTTCTCGATTTTCTCTAGTTCACCATTCAGAGAAGCACGGTCAAATAGTTGGCCTGTTTCTGGGTCGCGGTACTCTTGGTCTTGAATCCAGAAATCTGCGTAGGTGACATAGCGGTCGAAGATATTCTGACCGTACTCAGAGTAAGACTCTAGATAAGCGGTTTGAATTTCTTTACCGATGAACTCTACGTAGCGTGGCACTAGGTATCCTTTCAAGAACTCTAGGTACTTCTCGGCGGTCTCTTGAGGGAACTGCTCCCGTTCGATTTGCTGCTCAATAACGTAGAACAGGTGCACTGGGTTCGCGGCCACTTCGGCTTGGTCGAAGTTAAACACACGAGACAGGATCTTAAAGGCGAAACGCGTTGATAGCCCAGACATGCCTTCGTCAACGCCAGCATAATCTCGGTACTCTTGGTAGCTCTTCGCTTTTGGATCGGTGTCTTTTAGAGTCTCACCATCGTAAACACGCATCTTAGAGAATAGAGATGAGTTTTCAGGCTCTTTTAGTCTCGAAAGAATGCTGAATTGCGATAGCAGATCGAGTGTGCTTGGTGAGCAAGGCGCTTGGGATAGCTCACTGTGCTCAAGCAGTTTCTTGTAGATCTTAACTTCTTCAGACACACGCAGACAGTAAGGGACTTTTACAATGTACACACGGTCGAGGAATGCTTCGTTGTTTTTGTTGTTACGGAAGGTCTGCCACTCAGATTCGTTCGAGTGAGCGAGAATCATACCGTCAAATGGCAGTGCAGAAAGCCCTTCGGTACCGTTGAAGTTACCTTCTTGTGTTGCCGTAAGTAGAGGGTGTAATACTTTGATTGGCGCTTTGAACATCTCCACGAATTCCATCACACCTTGGTTGGCTTTACAAAGCGCACCAGAGTAGCTGTAGGCATCAGGATCATCTTGAGAGAAGTGTTCAAGTTTACGAATATCAACTTTACCAACCAGAGACGAGATATCTTGGTTGTTTTCATCACCTGGCTCCGTTTTCGCGATCGCAACTTGATCGAGAATAGAAGGGCGCAGTTTGATGACTTTGAATTTGGAAATATCACCGCCAAAATCGTGTAGACGTTTCGCTGCCCACGGAGACATAATTGAGCGAAGATAGCGTTTCTCAATGCCATATTCATTCTTCAATAAGTCGCCGTCTTCGTTAACGTCGAATAGACAGAATGGGTGATCGTTTACTGGGCTTCGTTCACCGTCAGCAGACAATACATAGATTGGTAGTTTCTGCATCAGGGCTTTGAGTTTTTCAGCGAGAGAAGATTTACCACCGCCCACAGGGCCAAGTAGGTAAAGGATTTGTTTACGTTCTTCTAAACCTTGTGCAGCATGTTTTAAGTAAGAAACAATCTGTTCAATCGCATCTTCCATACCGTAGAAATCTTTAAATTCGCTGTAGCGTGAGATGACACGGTTTGAGAAAATACGACTTAGTTGAGGGTCTTGAGCTGTGTCAATGACCTCCGGTTCGCCAATGGCTAGTAGTAAGCGCTCGGCAGCATTCGCGTAAGCACTTTTATCGTCTTTACACAGCGCTAAGAACTCTTGTAATGTCAGCTCTTCTTCCTTGGCTGCTTCATAACGTGATTGATAGTGGTCAAAGATACTCATAGTCACATTCCCCTTGTTAACCAGTCAAAACTGACGAGCGATTGAAAAATAGGCTCTCCCTACATTTTAAGGTTAGACCCGCTTCCACAATTTTGCTTAACAATTATGTATTTATTTACAATTTTGCGTGTGAAAAACGTGGCGAGCGCAATAGGCAACTTGAGGCGCGTAGAATCAAATTATTTTACATTCGAGGGGATCTGGCCGTTTGTTTTGAGATTTTAGGTCGCTTAACAATACTCACAATGGATTTATGTGCATTAGATGTATAACTGGGCTCTATTGATCTTTGGAATGGAGTACCATATAGTGCGCGAAGTTATCAAAAATTGCTCAATAAATAGGTAGATGTAGTGAAGAATAATGGGTTCAAAATAGTGGCTATCTGCATGTTACGCCAAATGTTCGAGTAACTGGTGGCGTTCGTTATACCAACCTTGAAGGTGATATAGAGAATAGCCCAATACTTGAAGGTGATATAGAGAATAGTCCAATACTTGAAAGTGGTATCAACATGGCCGCGAACGTTGGTGTTGCTTACGTTTTCTAGTTGCTTTGGTTTTTCTCTTTGTGTGCGAACATTAAAAAAAGGGTTACTCATGATGAGTAACCCTTTTTCTTGAAACTTTTTAAAAGTTATCGCTGATCTATTAACGAATTAAGCGCTAAAGATTTGAGATAGCTCTGTCGCACATAGGTGGTACTGACGAGGGCAGTTGCGCCATGTTGTTAGCATGCGACGGTACTTCTCTAGCATTGGCATCTGGCTATTGAAGTGGTGATCGGCTTTGTCGAATTGAGGGTAAAGACCTTCAGAATCAACAAGGAAACGCACGTAGTGTACGATCTGCGCTTCAGAAGCGATATCAAAACCTAAGAACTGCAGGCGACGTTGGTCTACTTCAGCACGCTCTTGTTCTGCAAGCATTTTGTTCGACTCTTGCATTGCATGGTACATCTCCATGATGTCGATAATTTCGCGACATTCTGCTTCAGTCAAACAACCAAACTCTTTGTTAAGTTCACGCATTTGGAGTTCGTAACCACGTTCTACAATCGTTTGTAGACGCTGGTATTTCGCCGAGTTCTCAGGGTTCATTTGAGACATTAGGTAGTATTGATTTGATAGAATTAGACGCTGAGCATTGGTCATTTCCATGGGATGAGCCTCACTAAAAAACTAAATGTTATATTCTTTTGTTGCAGTAAGAGTAACAGCATTCCTACGCGTGGAAACATGATCTCAACACTGATTTAATATGATTTTTTTAATTGATAAACAAAAGTTGTAAAGAAAAGTGAAAGGATAGTTAGCGCTAGAAAAGAAAACGCCCCAATCGAAATTGAGGCGTTTAAAATAGAGGTTGAGCATCGTCTGCAGTATTAGTATTTTACGTTTGAATGATACTGGCTAAGAACAGCAACAATCTCATCCATTTTCTCTTTGCTTGGCGGATTTGTACCTTCAAGAGGGTAGTCAAAACCAAGTGCTTCCCACTTATGTGCACCAAGCTTATGGTATGGAAGCAGTTCTACTTTCTCGATGTTATCCATGTCTTTGATGAATTCGCCTAGCAGATGAGCATCTTCAGGTGTGTCCGTGTAGCCAGGGACAATCACATAACGAATCCACGTCTTCTTACCGATTTTGTGTAAGTAGCGTGCGAAATCCAGAGTACGTCTGTTTGATACACCAATGAAATCGTGGTGAATCTCATCTCGCATGTGCTTAAGATCCAACATAACTAGATCAGAGGCTTCTAGGACTTCATCAACCACTTCAGTGTGCTTACGAATGTAGCCATTAGTATCAAGACAAGTGTGGATGCCTTCAGCTTGAGCTGCGCGGAAAAAGTCACGAACAAACTCAGGTTGTAGCATCGCTTCACCACCAGAACAGGTGATACCACCGCCCGATGCTTTCATGAAATGACGGTATGATTTTGCTTCGTTGATGATCTCTTCGACCGTTACTTCCTTTCCGTCATGAAGATCCCATGTATCACGGTTATGACAGTACATACAACGCATTAAGCAGCCTTGAAGAAACACAATAAAGCGGATACCAGGGCCATCGACAGTACCACAAGATTCGAATGAGTGAATGCGACCAGTTGTAGACATGAGCTATTCTCGTAGAGGAATTTATACCGTTTATTTTATTACAAAAACGGTACATAAAATAGGGTCAAATGGTAACGAGACCTTTAAAAATAAAGGCAACCACCTGTGAAGATGATTGCCTTTATTAAACTTGAAAAGTAAAGGACGAAAGCCCTTACTGGTGGCTAGAAGAAAGCAAATATTGTGATACCGCCAGTGGTGTACACTGACTCTTTCGCTTCTTCGTAATCCGGTGTTTTTGCGGTTAGAGCTAAAGAGGCACCAACGTATCGGTTATACCAAGCGACACCCAATACAGCAGTTGCTTGAATGTTCTCTAAAGTCACATCGTAGATCGCTGGATCTTCGTTGTTTTTATTAGCGTACTCATCAACACCTGAGCGATCGCCTTCGATAGTCAGGTCGTTGAATCGGTAGCGACCTTCGAGGCCTGCATAGGTAAACCAACCAGCGTTTGATGCGCCGATCATGCCCGGTTTGAATGGGTTTTCTGTGGTGATGTTAGCTGCACCAAAGTTACCGCCTAAGTCTGTACCCCAACGAAACATGAAGCCCGTTGAAATGTCACTTCTAAAGTTACCGACGTTGATTTCAGAAACGTTAGAGATTTCGTAGTCAGTATTCGCAAGAGCTTGATTACGCATTAGGTTGAAATGGCTTAGGTAACCAACGCTTCCCGCCCATTCATCATCGACTTGGTATTC
Source organism: Vibrio sp. 10N.222.55.B11 (assembly GCF_041473705.1). Taxonomy (NCBI): domain Bacteria; kingdom Pseudomonadati; phylum Pseudomonadota; class Gammaproteobacteria; order Vibrionales; family Vibrionaceae; genus Vibrio; species Vibrio sp. 10N.222.55.B11. The sequence goes on along the minus strand of NZ_JBFRST010000004.1, from coordinate 17,360 downwards.
CCAACCCATCGGCTCATCCGACTTAGTGATTGAGTGAACCAGCTTTTGAGCATCTTCAGACAGTGCACGTTCGCCCGTAGTACCAAACGTGATATTAAAACGCTGGGCTTGCTGTGGGTTTAAGCTGATGTAATTGAATTCAGTGTGAAGGTAACCTGCGTATGGGCGATCATTAGGCGATGGCGTTTCTAACTCAATGTCAGAAGGCGTATACATCTTGTGGCCAATGGTGATTTCCCACTTGTCTAGAGAGCTTGCACCCCAGTAGGAAAGACTCAATGGTTTTACCCAGTTATATGGCGTAATACTTGATGATGTGTAACCCAGAAATAAGCCGTTGGTATAGTCTTGGTCGACACCAAAAATACCATCATTATCTAAAGCAAAAGTTAACGTAGAACGCTCAGAGGCTAAAGATGAGAAAGAGAGAAGAATCAGGGGTAAACAACGCAGGTATTTCATGGAGCAGTTACTCTTAAATTATGAACCGCGATATTACCGTAATTTGACAGAATTTGTGGAAAAAAAGTGAATGGCAGGGTGCTTTTTTGCTCAACCTAACATTTCGCGGGATAGGTGAGTGTAGTGCGATTTATTTCAGATATAAAAAAGCCCCGCACATTGGCGAGGCTAATATTATTTACTGTCTATTGAGCGTGAGCTTATAGAGACTCAGTAAATGTACGTGCGATTACGTCAGCTTGTTGCTCTGCAGTTAGAGAGTTAAAGCGAACAGCGTAACCAGATACACGGATTGTTAGCTGAGGGTATTTCTCAGGGTGCTTAACTGCGTCTTCAAGAGTTTCGCGGTTAAGAACGTTAACGTTAAGGTGTTGACCACCTTCAATGCCAGCTTCGTGGTGGAAGTAACCATCCATTAGGCCTGCAAGGTTAGCACGTTGGCTGTCTTGTTCTTTACCGAGTGCGTTTGGCACGATAGAGAACGTGTAAGAGATACCATCTTGTGCGTCAGCAAACGGTAGTTTACCTACAGACGTTAGTGAAGCTACAGCGCCTTTCTCATCACGACCGTGCATTGGGTTTGCACCAGGAGCGAAAGGAGCGCCAGCACGACGACCGTCTGGAGTGTTACCTGTTTTCTTACCGTAAACCACGTTAGACGTGATAGTAAGAACTGACTGTGTAGGGATAGAGTTACGGTAAGTCTTAAGCTTACGGATCTTGTTCATGAACGTAGAAACTAGTTCACAAGCAATATCATCTACACGAGAGTCGTTGTTACCGTATTTAGGGTAATCGCCTTCGATTTCGAAGTCAGTTGCGATGCCATCTTCGTCACGGATTGGTTTAACAGTCGCGAACTTGATTGCAGATAGTGAGTCAGCTGCAACAGATAGACCAGCGATACCACAAGCCATAGTACGACGAACGTCACGGTCATGAAGAGCCATTAGAGACGCTTCGTAGCTGTACTTGTCGTGCATGTAGTGAATGCTGTTTAGTGCAGTCACGTATTGCTTAGCTAACCAGTCCATGAATGTGTCTAGGCGACCCATTACGTCATCGTAGTTAAGAACTTCGTCAGTGATCTTGTCTGAAACAGGACCAACTTGCATCTTAAGTTTCTCGTCCACACCGCCGTTGATTGCGTAAAGCATTGTTTTCGCAAGGTTAGCACGAGCACCGAAGAACTGCATTTGCTTACCAACGATCATTGGAGATACACAACAAGCGATAGCGTAATCATCAGACTCTAGGTCAGGACGCATTAGGTCATCATTTTCGTACTGGATAGAAGAAGTATCGATAGATACCTTCGCACAGAAACGCTTGAAGCCGTCAGGTAGTTGCTCAGACCAAAGAACAGTGATGTTTGGCTCTGGAGAAGGACCCATAGTGTATAGAGAGTTTAGGAAACGGAAGTTCGAACGCGTTACTAGCGTACGACCGTCGATACCCATACCACCCATAGACTCTGTTGCCCAGATTGGGTCGCCAGAGAACAGCTCATCGTACTCGGGAGTACGTAGGAAACGAACCATACGCAGTTTCATTACGAAGTGGTCGATCATTTCTTGTGCTTGTTCTTCAGTGATCTTGCCAGCAGCGATATCACGCTCGATGTAGATGTCTAGGAAAGTCGAAGTACGACCTAGAGACATTGCAGCACCGTTTTGAGATTTAACAGCAGCTAGGTAGCCGAAGTAAGTCCACTGGATAGCTTCTTGAGCTGTTTGAGCTGGCTCAGAGATATCGAAACCGTATTTCTCAGCCATTTGCTTGATTTGACCTAGAGCACGATGTTGCTCAGAGATCTCTTCACGCAGTTGCATTGTTTCTGCTAGGTTTTCACCGTTTTCGAATTGCTCTTGAAGAGAAGCAAATTGAGCTTGCTTGTCTTTCATTAGGAAATCAATACCGTAAAGTGCAACACGACGGTAGTCACCAATGATACGACCACGGCCGTAAGCATCAGGAAGACCAGTCAGAACACCAGACTTACGACATTTTAGGATATCAGGAGTGTAGATATCGAAAACGCCAGCATTGTGTGTTTTGCGGTATTCTGAGTAGATTTTTGAAACCATTGGGTCAAGAGTTTCACCGTATGCTTTACAAGAACCTTCAACCATACGCACACCACCGTTAGGGATGATTGCACGTTTTAGTGGCTTCTCAGTTTGTAGACCAACGATAGTCTCAAGATCTTTCTCAATGTAACCTGCATCGTGAGCAGTAATGGTAGAGATAACAGAAGTATCGAAATCTACAGGTGCTTTAGTTGCGTTTTCCTGTTTGATACCTTCCATTACCGAAGACCAAAGCTTGTTAGTTGCTTCAGTACCCTCAGAAACTAGGAAAGACTCGTCGCCTTCATACGGCGTGTAGTTCTTTTGAATGAAATCACGAACGTTTACTTCGCTTTGCCACTCACCTGCAGCAAAATCTTCCCAAGCTTTAGCAAATTGCTCTGCCATGACATACCTACCTTTTTAGTAGAAAAAATACGTACATTAACACTGTTGAGCCAGCGCCCCTCGTAAGGGTAGTACACTCTTATTAATAACAATATATATGAGCATATAAGCATCATATGGTTATATATATTGTCACTACCTTTTATATGTTGTCTTTACTCTATGTATTCAAGACTATGCTAAAAAATTTCTGCAAACCTTAAACTAAATCAATAAATGCCAAAAAAAGTTGAAAAAATTTGAGTGGCAGGGGTTGCCACCCAAACTTTTTTTTAATCCTAATACTACTTTTGTGTAGTAAGGACTATTATAGCCAAGCTTTTAGACCATACTGACCTTCTAGCATACCAACTGCAAGCATTGCCACTAGACAGATAACTAAAACGCCAACAGGGATAACAATCTTATCTACAAATGATAGACGCTTCGCACGCTCTTTATCACCAATTAGACCGTTATTATCTAGAAGCATAGTCAGTGCCCATGCTAATACTGGGTTAACAACCGCTGAACCGAAGATACAGATACCAGCTGCTTGAGAGTCTTTTGAATCTTTAACCATCTGCATACCCGCTTCAAGTAGAGGTAGAGATACACCTACAAGTAGCGCAACACGCATCACTGGTGGCCATACTGCTACGTCCATTGGGAAGCCAAGAATCGCAACAATAATACATAGAGAGCCAAGCAAGATTGCGCCGCCAGGGATTGGACGTTTCGCGATTGCTGCTGGGATCATGTAAGTACCCCAAGATGAAGTGATGTTACCACCACCAACTGCTGTACCTACCATTTGACGAACTGAACACATAGTCATTGTGTCGTCTACGTCCATCAGTACTTTTTCAGACTTTTTAGGGTAGTTCAGTTCTTGGAAGATACGGTGACCTAGGAAGTCAGGTGACCACATTGCTACTGCTAGGATTGCAAATGGTAGAGAAGCGATGAAGTGCTCAACGTTTGGTAAACCAAGCATCCAACCTTCTTCAGTAGAACCCCACCAGTAGATTGGGTTTAGGTTTGGAATGCCTGTTTCAGTTACGAATTTGATATCGAAACCAGCACCAAGTACTAGAGCAATAGCTAGACCAGTGAAAGCACAAACAGGGATTGCTAACCAACGCTTGTTCACTTTAGCAAGGAATGCATATAGACCGATGGTAACGGCTAGAACAATCAAACCGATGTAACCCATGCTACCAGCAGCGACAGTGTCAGACTGAAGACCAACAGCCCAAGCTTGAATTGAGTTGATTTGGCTCATTGTACCGGTTAGACCCAAGAAGATGAGCAAGCCACCCGCCGTACCTTCAGAGGTAAGGTTAACAAGTTTAGACCCACCTTTTAGGAAGCTTAGGATAAGACCGAAGACACCGATAAGGATTGCCAATGCAAGAGGGTGAGCACCAGCAAGAGCGATGGTACCAATAAGAGGAATCATTGGGCCGTGGTTACCGGCAAGGTTAGCTTTAGGGTTAAAGAAACCAGAAGCAAGGATACAGAACAGCAGTGCAGGGATAAGCATTTCTACACGAGCGACTTCAATCGCAAAGTCTTTACCAAGGTTTACGTGATCCCAAGCTTGAGTTAGGCCTTCAGCCCAAGACATCATTACTGCAGAGTACATCGCGATGATACCAATGGTACCAGCCAGTGCAGGAACAAGGTCTTCTAGTTCAAAGCGGAAGTCACGGCCAGGAAGGTTTAGGCCAAAGCGGCGAGGCTTCATGATTTGAAGTTCGTGATCTAGATAATCTGAGCGGTTCTCAAATTCAGAAGCAGGGCGGTGTAGCTCTTTATAGCTTTTCTCTTCTACTTCAGAGTTCGCATTGTTCACAACGTCTGACATAGATTCCTCATATTTTATGTTAGTAATTCTAAAATTGAATTCTATAAGTTCGCGTAATTGCGTAATTGCGTTATTTCTTAGTTATAACTCATTAACATCATGTTGCACGGTTTTGATGTGCTTTATGCAGCTAAGTTAAAAGAAATGTTTGGCATTTTTAATGCCTTATTCTTTGCTGAGGAGTCTAACAAGCTTACCCTTTAGGGTGATTGATCTTGATCACTTTATGAGTATATGTGAAAGAAAGCTACAAAACGCAGCGATTCATTAACTTCCCATTGATGAATCGTGTAATTAGTTTTCACAAATTGACGTTTACCTATCTTCTTCGAGCCTTTGTCGTCATGGCTCGAGTTCAATACTCAATTCTTACTGAGTTATTTCACTATTACTTGCTTCCCAACTGTTCCGAGTGAAATGCTTACAATGTAATAACCTTAAAATAATTGTGCTTTATGGTGAGGGCAGTGTGCTGAATGTGTGCGCTATATTTTGTCGACAGTAATGTTTATAAGTTCACAAAACGTGTTTTTCTTGTGAGACATCCAGCTACGAGAATCTCATTTTGATTAACTTTATTTAAACAATGTAAGGGGTGTAATTGCAGCTTATTGATAGAACTCATTCATTAAATTGAGGCGAAAACGCTACCTTTTGCATAATAAGTCAGAGTGAATCGCTATTTATTCCAATTTATCAGGTTAATAATTTGTTGCATGTTGTTTCGTGTGGTGCTAGTTTGTATCGCATGAAAAGGTCGGAGTACCTTGCATTTTCACAAACTTGGGAGAGAAAGCGCATGAAAGATGTACCAGCGCTGGACATAAAGGATCTACACAAAACGTTTGGTCAAAATGAAGTTTTAAAGGGAATTTCACTTTCTGCGCATAAAGGCGATGTTGTATCGATTATCGGATCTTCAGGGTCGGGTAAAAGTACTTTCCTTAGATGTATCAACCTTTTAGAGACACCAACTGCAGGCGAGATTTGGGTTAATGGCGAATTAATTCAAATGAAAAACAACCGCCAAGGCGTATCTGTTCCTGCCAACGAAAAACAAGTACAGCGTATCCGTTCACGCTTAGCGATGGTTTTTCAAGGCTTCAATCTTTGGTCTCACCTGACCGTTCTCGAAAATGTTATCGAAGCACCCGTTCACGTATTAGGTGTACCTAAAGCTCAAGCGATTGAAAATGCAGAACTACTACTTAAAAAAGTAGGCTTGTATGAGCGCAAAGATTACTACCCAGGTCATTTATCCGGTGGACAACAACAACGAGCGGCAATTGCTCGAGCGTTAGCGGTTGATCCGGAAGTGATGCTGTTTGATGAGCCAACATCAGCACTTGACCCTGAGTTAGTAGGCGAAGTACTCGGTGTAATGCGAGATCTAGCAGAAGAAGGAAGAACCATGCTTGTGGTAACACATGAAATGGCTTTTGCTCGTGACGTATCAAACCATGTGATGTTCCTGCACCAAGGTCTAGTGGAAGAACAGGGCGATCCAGCTAAACTGTTTACGGAACCTGAATCTGAACGTTTACAACAATTTATCTCATCGATTTACTAATCAGAATTGAAACGCCGTTGCCAACGGTAAACAGCGACGGTGTGAACAATAAAACACAACAAGTAAGTTAATAAGCAACAACAAACACAATATTAAAACTAGCAAAACATAAAAACCTAAATCACAGGAGTAGGGATATGAAAAAGTGGTTATTAGTCGCGGCACTTGCTGCAACTGCTGCAACGGGCGTAGCTCAAGCAAAAGAATGGAAAACAGTACGCTTTGGTATTGAAGGTGCTTACCCTCCATTTAGCTGGACAGAAGCTGACGGGTCACTGAAAGGCTTCGATGTCGATATGGCTAACGCACTTTGTACTGAAATGCAGGTGCAGTGTAAGATCGTTGCACAAGACTGGGATGGTATCATTCCTTCTCTACTTGCTCGTAAATATGATGCGATCATCGCGGCAATGTCTATCACGGAAGAGCGTAAGAAAAAAATCGACTTCACTGGTAAATACGCACTTATCCCAAACAAGTTCATCGCTAAGAAAGGTGCAGGCCTTAACTTTGATGATCTAAGCGGTCAAAAGATTGCAGTTCAACGTGCAACAACTCACGATAAATACCTAACAGACAACTACGGCGATACAGTAGAGATCGTTCGTTACGGTTCATTCGACGAAGCTTACCTTGATCTAGCAAACGGTCGTGTTGCTGCTGTACTAGGTGATGCATCTGCTCTAGAAGAAGGCGTGCTGAACAAAGCTGGTGGTGAAGACTACGAGTTTGTTGGCCCATCACTAACTGATCCTAAGTGGTTCGGCGAAGGTTTTGGTATTGCTCTACGTAAGCAAGACAAAGATCTGACTAAGCAATTAGATGCGGCAATCCTTTCACTACGTGAAAAAGGCATCTACCAAGATATCGCGGCTAAATACTTCAACTACGACGTATACGGTCAGTAATCTTTAGCGTCAATTCTTAAGGGAGAGGTTCTCCTCTCCCTGTCTTACCAACTTTTTCGCAGTTCTGTTGGAATCCATTATGTTTGATTTACAAGGATATGAAGCGTCGATCCTGAAAGGGGCGGTGCTCACAATCGAAGTTGCCTTGCTGTCGCTAATTTTAGCTATGGTTCTTGGTATGCTAGGTGCCTTAGCAAAACTCGCGCCTTATCGCTGGGCTCGTGCTATTGCAACCCTCTACACAACCGTCATTCGAGGCATTCCAGATCTCGTACTGATGATGCTGATTTTCTTTGGTGGACAAATCCTTTTAAACAACAGTTTGTATTCCATCAACGAGTGGCTCAACGAGTGGTTTGCATCCAGTGATCCTAACCACGAATGGACCGCTTACTTACCTGATTATATTGATGTCAGCCCATTTGTTGCTGGTGTCTTAACCATAGGCTTTATTTTCGGTGCCTATATGGCAGAAACGTTCCGTGGTGCCATCATGGCTGTCGACAGCGGTGAAATGGAAGCGGCAAAAGCTTATGGTATGAGCCCTGTAAAGGCGTTTCACCGCATACTGCTACCGCAGATGATTCGTCACGCATTACCGGGTTTTGGGAACAACTGGCTGGTATTACTTAAAACCACTGCGTTGGTTTCCATTATTGGCCTAGAAGATATGGTGCGTGTTAGCGCACTGGCAGCGGGTTCAACCAAAATGCCATTTACCTTCTATATGACAGTGGCGATTATCTTCTTATTCTTCACCAGTGTTTCAACGGGCCTGCTTAAGCTGGTTGAACGTAAATTCAGTATCCACGCGAGGTAGTTATGGACTTTTCATTGATAATTGAAAGCCTACCGATTTACCTTGGTGGTTTATGGACAACGGCTTGGATGGTTTGTGTCGCTTTGATTATTGGCTTATTCGTAGCCATACCATTAGCGATTGCTCGTAACAGCCCAAATATGCTGATTAACGCTCCGGCTTGGTCATTCATCTATTTCTTCCGTGGTACGCCATTATTGGTGCAGTTGTACCTGATTTACTACGGAATGGATCAGTTCTTCCCTGTAAAAGATACACTATGGGAAAATGCATGGTTTTGTGCTTTGGTGGCATTCATTCTTAATACATCGGCATACACAGCTGAAATCATTCGCGGTGCGATTAACGGCTTACCAAAAGGTGAAGTTGAAGCAGCAAAAGCGTATGGCATGAGCACACCTAAGACATACCGACGTATCATTCTGCCAAGTGCATTACGTCGTGCATTACCGGCTTACAGTAACGAAGTTATCTTTATGCTTCACGGCTCAGCCGTTGCAGGTATTGTGACGATTATGGATCTAACGGGTGCAGCTCGTTTGGTTAACTCTCGCTACTATGCTCCGTTTGAATCTTTCCTAACAGCAGGTCTGTTTTACATGGGGTTGACGTTTATCATCATTGCGATTTTCAAATTCGCAGAGAAACGTTTCTTAGCTTACTTAAGACCACTTAGCTAATTACACATCATAATTAACAAAACGGCGCTTCTATAGCGCCGTTTTTTATGAGCAGATTCTGTTGCTGTTGATTACTTAAACGTTGACCAAATTGGCGCGTGGTCAGACGGCTTTTCGATGCCACGCAGTTCGTAATCGATGCCTGCTTCAGTACACTTATCAGCAAGCTTCTGAGTCGCAAGTACTACATCAATTCGTAGGCCGCGGTTGTCCACGAAACCTTTCGAGCGGTAGTCAAACCACGAGTATTGGTCGTTTACTTCAGGGTGCAGTAAGCGGAAGCTATCCACAAAACCCCAATCCATCAGTGTTTTCAACCATTCTCGCTCTTCTGGTTGGAAAGAGCACTTACCTGTTTTCAACCAACGTTTCGCATTAGGTTCACCGATGCCGATGTCTGCGTCGATAGGGCTGATATTAATGTCGCCCATCACAATGACTTGTTCGTCTTTGTTGTGGTAGTCATTTAGGTAAGTCATCAAGTCTTTGTAGAACTGGCGTTTGTACGGGTATTTTGTTTCATGCTTGATGTTATCCCCTTGAGGGAAGTAGCCATTTAGCACGGTAACCTTTTCACCATTTTCATCTTCAAACGTCGCCATGATCATGCGTTTTTGATGGTCTTCATTATCTGTTGGGAAACCCTTCTGCACAGAAATAGGCTCTTGCTTACACAACATTGCCACACCGTAGTGGGCTTTTTGACCGTGGAAGTAAACCTTATAGCCCATTGCTTCAACATCAGCAATTGGGAAGGCTTCATCGTGCACTTTTATCTCTTGCAGACCAATCACGTCGGGTTGGTGTTTGTCGATAATAGCTTGCAGTTGGTGAAGGCGGGCTCTAAGACCGTTGATGTTGAAGCTAATTACTTTCATTTGTTTTTATACCTCTCGTAAACCTTTGTCACTGCTTGTTTTTAAAGGTTTTTGATTTGGTGGATTTCATGGTTCATCGTATTTAACCATGCTTAATAATTTCTGTCGCCACTTTGTAGAGACAAAATGGCGACATTAAATGATGTGAATACTTACAGTTACGTAGAATCTATTGAGTCTTAAGTAAATCCAAAAAGAACGCGTATTCAAGTGCGTCTTCTTTTAATCGTTTAAATCGGCCAGAAGCGCCACCGTGACCGGCTTCCATATCGGTTTTGAACAGCAATACGTTGTTGTCTGTTTTCATTTCACGCAGCTTCGCAACCCATTTCATTGGCTCAAAGTACTGCACCTGTGAGTCATGCAGGCCTGTCGTTACCAACATGTTCGGGTAGTTTTGTACCTTAATGTTGTCGTACGGTGAGTACCCCAGCATGTAATCGTAGTAGGCTTTATCGTTCGGGTTACCCCATTCGTCATACTCATTGGTGGTTAGAGGGATCGATTCATCGAGCATGGTTGTCACAATGTCTACAAACGGAACATGTGCACCAATACCACGGTACAGTTCTGGTGCTTGGTTGATGATTGCTCCCATCAATAGACCGCCAGCAGACCCCCCAACGGCGAACACTTTATCTTTCGCGCCGTAGCCTTCTTCAACAAGCTCTTTGGTTACATCAATAAAGTCGTTGAACGTGTTTTGTTTGGTCAGTTTTTTGCCATCTTCATACCAAGGGCGACCAAGCATTTCTGAACCGCGGACATGTGCGATGGCATAAACAAAACCTCTATCCAGTAGGCTTAGGCGAGTTGAGCTGAAGGTAGGTTCAATCGTAGAGCCGTAAGACCCATAGCCGTATTGGTAGATTGGGTTAGTGCCGTCTTTCTTAAATAAGTCTTTACGATAAACCAAAGAGACAGGAACTTGCTTACCATCGCGAGCCGTAATCATGATTCGCTCTGATTGGTAGTTATCCGCTTCGAAATCACCTAATACGGGTGTTTGCTTCATGAGTTCGGATTCACCTGTACTTAGGTCGAAATCATAGTAAGTACCTGGCGTGGTTAAGCTGCTGTAATAGATACGAACTTTTGCGTTATCTAATTCATAGTTACTCGTTAGGTAAGCGGCAAATGCGGTGTCGTTAAATTCAAGTGGAAACTCGTGGCCTGTTGAGAGTTGGCGAACTTTCACTGTAGACAAGCCATCCGCGCGTTGCTCGTAGACAAGATGGTCATCAAACAACTCGAAATCTACAAGCTGAGTATTATCGTCTGCTGGGATGACATCGACCCATTTTGAGCGATCATGCATCTCTTCGGTTGTGACTTTCATTAAACGGAAGTTGACCGCTTGGTAGTTGGTGTAGATGTAATACCAATCACCTAGCTTAGCGATGCTGTACTCTATGCCGGTCTCTTTTGGGTAGAAAGCCTCAGCTGTAGCCTTTGGGTTGTTGGCATCGATGACTGAGACACCGCTGGTTTCTGTGCTCGAATGCCAAATGTAGACCTGTTCTCCATCTTTGCTTTTACTCAAAGAGGTGTGGTAAGCGCTATCGGCTTCTTCGTAGATTAACTGATCGCTTGCCTGAGCTGTGCCTAACACGTGGCGGTAAACTTGATAACCCAGCAATGTTTGTGGATTTTTTTTGATGTAGTAGAAGGCTTGGTTGTCGTTTTGCCACGCGATAGCACTTGAAGCGCCTTCAATTTCATCTTTTAGGTATTCACCTGTTGTGAGGTCTTTGATCTTGATGGTGTAAATGCGGCGGCTTAGCGTATCTTCGCCATAGGCCAACAAGTTTTCGTCTGGGCTGATCGTTAAGCCACCAATACTGAAGAATTCATGCTCTTTTGCTAGCTCGTTTACATCTAAGATGACTTGCTTGTCTGTGCCTAAAAAGTTTTTTTCACGCAGGTGAACTGGGTATTCGTTGTCGCCTGTCACCTTATTCGAGTAGTAGTAACTGCCTTTGCGAACCGGTACCGAATTGTCGTCTTTCGCGATTCGGCCTTTAATTTCTTCAAATAATTGTTTTTGTGCTGCTTCTGTATGTTTCAACACCGTATCTGCGTACTGATTCTCTTGCTCAAGTTGTTGCAATATCTCTGGATCTTGGCGTGCATCATCGCGCATCCAATAGTAATCATCGATTCGGGTTTCACCATGAATCGTCATTGCGTGAGGGACTTTCTTAGCAACGGGTGCTTGGGTTTGCTGAGCGACGAGCTGTGATTGAGAGTAGTGGTTCATGGTTGAGATTCCTTGATTGCTGCATCCGGCGACAAGCGCTATTGATACGGCTAATGTGGTTAAAGCGATACGCATCTGTATATCCTTAGTGTGTACCTTACTCGTTTTAATGCCAGCATCCTTTGTTGTGAGAGTTCAGGTACGTTGGTGTTCTTCCAGTGATATTATTTATAATTGGATTCTGGATATGCACCTTCATCGTAAGTGTCTGTTATTGTTTTCAAAAAATCAAAGCAATGTTAAATGAAATTACTGATACGTGAGAGTGGAAGGAATAAATGTGCAACAAAAAGGGACACACTTTTCAGTATGTCCCTTTCCTTTGTTTAGCAAGATTCGAGTTTTACGTTAAATAGCCAATGGCATTTCGTTTGAGTGGTCAGGTTTACGATTAACCCAACGTAAACCAAGCATAGCGATGAATGACATAGCAATCATCAGGCAACCGAGTGGCAGTTGGTCTTGAGCTGGGAAGAACGATGCCAATAGTGTTGCGATGCCAGCACCTAGGTTTTGCATACCACCTAAAATCGCACCTCCAGTACCAGCGTGGTACGGGAATGGCGAAAGTGCCCCTGTTGTTGCTGCTGGGAATAATATGCCAGCGCCCAAGAAGTAAATTGTGGCACCGCCAATCAAAGTTAATGCTGTTGTTTGACCAAACAGACCCGGTATCAATACCACTGTTGAGCCTACCAATATCGCAACCAGACCAACATTCAATGCACGGCGCTCAGAGCGACGTTGTGCGATGTAACTAGATAAGCCTGCACCGACTAAGTAACCTGGAATAGGCAAGACAAACAGCAAGCTTACTGTGGTTGCCGGTAAGCCAAGTACGCCACCAAGCAACACACCTGCCGCTGCTTCAAATACGGCTACACCAGCAAAGGTTGCGACTAATACCAATAAGAAACCTTGGAAACGTTTATCAGACAGAACGAACTTGTAGCTGTTGGCAACCGATTCATGCTTGCGTCGTTCTTTCGGCAGTGTTTCCATCATGCTCGTCATCATAGTGATCACAACAGCAATACCAAACAGCGCAAGGAATAAGTAGCTAGAACGCCAGCCGAAAACTTCTGTTAGGTAACCACCCAGTACAGGAGCCATCAATGGTGAGAAAATCACACACATGCTAATCAAGCTGTTTGCACGGTGCAGCTCTGCGCCTTCAAAACAGTCGCGAGTCAATGTACGAGACATCGCACCACCACAACCGATGCCCAAACCTTGGATAAAGCTGCCCGCTAAGAACCATTCATATTCGTGAGCGAACAATGCTACCAAAGTACCGATGATGTAGATGATCAAACCAATCACGATGATCGGTTTACGACCTAGGCGATCTGAAAGTGGGCCGTAAACAAATTGCGACAGACCATAAGGGATCAAGTAACACGCCATCACTGCCTGCAGTGAAGATGCCGAAACTAAGAACTCACCTGCCATATGACCGATAGAAGGCACGTACATCGTTTGAGTCATTTGACCTACGGCAGTCAGAATAGCGATTAAAAAGGTAAGTTTCGCTAATGGAAACGAGGCGGACATTTGCGTATCTCTCCAAAAATTAAGACGTAAAAAGCCTTAGCGCTCCATTAAAGGAGAGCCAAATGAATAAAGTGTTCAGGGAATCTAGGCGCGAGATATTAGATCTTGATTGCGGGCTTAGCAATCAAAAAGTGTGAAGTTGAGCAAGATAAAAATCTATAACTTGGATTATAAAAACTAATCCGAAGTTACTGCATTTTAAAGAGGGAGAGGGTGGAGTGGGCTTCCTTTAAATATCGATGTTCTGGCTATGTCCAAAGCGCTAAAACCTAAGCAACACAGCCAATGATTATATGAGTACATCATTTTAAATCACAGAAAAAAGGAAGAAAACACGCTCTATTAACATTTGTATAAACTTTCGTTTTATATGTAAGCAATTTGTGCTGTAATTATCCGCTAAGCTATTCGTCTAACTTGTTTACATTTTGTACAGCAATTCGTTGTCGATGTGATAGTTATGGTTATGGAAGTCTTTTGGCTTAAATAAGGATATTAAATGCGCTCTCTATCGGTACAGTGGAAAATAACCCTCTTAGCAGGTTGTTGTTTAATCATTACGTCACTGTCTCTTATTGGTTTCTCGATCTACAACGCAACGAGCAATCAACAAGTCATCAAATCTCAAAGTTCAGAATCAGTTATCAATAAAACTCAGCAGCTGCTGGCGTCTGTTTCTCAGCTTAATGCTCAAGAAACTCAACGTTATGTAGACGAAGCTATTTACCGCGCAGAAATGCTTGCGGCCAGTGCTCAGTTTCTAAAAAACAATGCAGACGAAAACTTTACACCAAGTGAAGAGCTTCGTACCGCCTTGGATGAAATGGTTCGTCGCTCGGTTTTAAACTTCGACTCTATTCAAGGAGCGTATCTAGTTTTCAAGCCTGACTTGCTCGATAGTGAAGATGCGAATTATGTCGATGCTGATTATGTTGGTTCTAACGAAAAAGGTCGTTTTGCTCCTTACTGGAAGGTGGCAGATAACGGTGAAAATGTTCTAGCGAACGTTCTTTCAGAATCTATCTTGAATGATGACAGCAATAGCGAACGTTTTTACTGTCCTTTGTCTTCAGGGCAAACGTGTATTAGTACGCCGAGAGTCGTGAACAGCGGTGGTGTAGCACTACTTACGTCCTCTATTTCAGTCCCTATTTTGGCTGACGACGTTGCTATTGGTTTTCTTGGTATTGATCTAAGACTTGATGGTTTAACCAGTGTGATTACTCAATCTGACCAGAGCTTGTTTAACGGTGCGGGTAAAGCTTACGTGGTTAGTCTAGATGGTTCGGTCATCGCTTCTGATGATTCAAGCATTGCAGTCGGTTCAACTTTCCAAAGTGGCAATACAAACAGTGATTTAATGACCGACTTTATCTTTGGTGGTGAAGTGACAACGCAATGGAGCGAGAACGGTGAGTGGTTACTTGCCTTTGCACCTGTTGTTGCAGCTAACCAAACTTGGGGGGTGTTGTTTGAGATCCCAAGAGACAGTGTCGTCGCTGACGCAAATAAATTGGATTCCATCATTAGCACTAAGCTAAGTGAAGGCATCAAAACAGAAGTGATCGCCGGTACAGTGTTTATTATCTTTGGCTTAGCCATTATCGCGTTTGCCTCGTTGTCTATTGTGAAGCCGATTCGTCAGGTTGTGGAAAGGTTGAATGACATCGCTTCAGGTGAAGGTGATTTGACGCAGCGCTTGGAAGTGAAGTCTCAAGATGAAATCGGTCAGTTGTCAAAAGGATTTAACCTGTTCCTAGATAAGCTGCAACACACAATCAAAGAAGTCATTCACACCACTGAGCAAGTGGCGAGCACGACAAGCCAGGCTAAAGCATCGGCATCAAGCACTCGAGAAAGCAGTGAATCTCAATTTAAAGAAGTGGATCTTGTGGCGACAGCGGCCGAAGAGATGACTCAAACTGCGGGCTTAGTGGTACAAAACGCAGAAGTGGCCGTTGATGCTGCTTGTGAAGCGAATCGTTCTGCTCAACAAGGGCAACAAGTCATCGAACTTTCAGCCGGTGAAATGAGAAAGCTGGTTGAGCGTATGTCGAGTGCTGTTCCTATTGTTGAAGAATTGGCAAAAAATAACGGAAACATCACCGAGATCTTAAGTGTGATTGAAGGGATCTCTGAGCAAACTAACTTACTGGCATTGAACGCGGCGATTGAAGCGGCTCGTGCTGGCGAACAAGGTCGAGGTTTTGCTGTTGTTGCGGATGAGGTAAGAAACCTCGCAAGTCGCACCCAGTCATCGGTTGGTGAGATCAGAGCGGTGATCGACAAGGTTCATGCTGGAACTCAAGATGTCGTTGAAGCAATACAAGAAGGCAATATCCTAGCTAACGATACAGCACTACACGTTCAGAAAGCAGTTGAAGATCTGGGGTCGATCTTTACTTCTATTGAGGCGATCAGTGATATGAACAGTCAGATCGTTCGAGCAGCCGAAGAGCAACAATCGGTTTCCGGTGAAGTAAATCAAAGCGTGGTTAATATTCGCGATTTGAGTGCGAAGATCTTGGAGCAAGCCGCGGCTTCTGAGCAAGTCGGCAATGAAATTGACCAACTGTCTCAACAACAACAGAAGTTGGTCAATCAGTTCAAGGTATAAGCATTAAGCCTTAACCAGTTCTTGAATAGAAAAAGGGACAAATGAAGATTTCATTTGTCCCTTTTTTAATCGTTTATTTAGAGGCTAGGCAATAACCAGCGGTTGACGCTGCTTACTCTTCGATAAACCAGTAGCCTTTGTTGACCAATTCAGTCACGACAGTTATGCCCGAAGGAGATAGGGCAGTAGCCGAGGTAATCATGGTCTCATCGCAAAGTATGTTGAGTAACGAAGAATCCGCTTCATCAACCTTAACCACTTCGCCATTGATGTAAGCAGTGTTGCTTTCATTTTCGTGGTAGAGCGCCTTTAAGCCTGATACTCGGTGAATCTCACCTTCAGACTCTAAGTGTTGAGCGATCTCTTCTTGAGTCCATAGTGGCTCTGGAGCAACGATATCAAGCTGGTGGCGTGATTGGCTTAGCAGACAACCCATGAATTCACTGATGGTTTCAGGTTGCTCTAGTGCAGATTTCAACATGTCTGTGAGATTGCTTAAATCCGATGAACGAATTTTTCCGTAGCCTTCTTGCATTTTGAATTCTGGATCGTGCAGGTGTACGTCACCCATATCATGAGCAAGCACAAAATCGGCAAAGTTGCTGATCAGTTCTTGTTCTTTAGGCGAGCGGTAGCCAATAGAGTAGCTCATTGACGGCTCTAACGTGCTCCCTTCATGTGGGAAACCTGGTGGGATATAAAGGATATCGCCCGGCTCTAAAGTTTCATCAATGATTGGGTCAAAACCTTCAATTTGACGAAGTGCAGACGCTTGAACAGTCTCTTTGTATTGGCCAACATCTTTAGCGCCAACCTTCCATTGACGTTTGCCTTGGCCTTGAATGATGAAGACATCGTATTGATCAATATGTGGGCCTACGCCGCCTTCAGGTGCTGAGTAGCAGATCATGAGATCGTCGAATAACCAGTTTGGTAACGCTTGGAACGCCTCAGTCAGCTGATTTGCGCCTTGGTGCCAGTGGTTCGCTGCTTGAACGATCAGTTGCCAATGAGTTTCGGTTAATTCGCCAAACTTTTCTTCAGAGAATGGGCCGTGTTCTGCAGTCCACTGATTGTCGAGGTTAGAGACAAAGCGAGAATCCACTTCTTCTTCCATCGATAAACCAGCAAGTTCTTCCGGCGAAATTGGGTCGACGAAGTTTTGGAAGCCACCCTTTAAGATGGTTGGTTTTTTATGCCAGTAGTTTTCAAGAAACTCGGGCATAGAAAAGCTGAGTTGGTACATGTGAATCCTGTATATTTTTATGCTAGATGCTAGATGCTA